>NZ_CAJCKS010000077.1:0-23098 GCF_903970985.1 Pantoea sp. ME81
GGAGTGGAAAGGAAAAAAGCATGTTGATAATTTTTATTGAGAATATTCAGCAATATACCGTGTTAAATAATTGTGTTTATTAAGTTTTAATTATGTTGACCTGGATCGCATATCGATCTCGTGGATCGGTTTGATAATCATATTCCCAGCGCACCAATGGCGGCATCGACATCAAAATCGATTCGGTGCGGCCGCCGGTTTGCAGGCCGAACAGGGTGCCGCGATCCCACACCAGATTGAACTCGACGTAGCGCCCGCGACGATAGAGCTGGAACTGACGCTCGCGATCGCCCCACGGCAGTGCTTTGCGTTTGGCGACGATTGGCAGATACGCGTCCAGATAACCCTTGCCCACGGCCTGCATAAAATCGAAGCAGTGATTAAAGTCCGGCGTGTTCAGGTCATCGTAAAACAGTCCGCCAATGCCGCGCTGCTCGTTGCGATGCTTGAGGTGGAAATAGTCGTCACACCATTTTTTGTAGCGCGGATAGACGTCTTCACCAAACGGCTGGCACAGGTCAAACGCGGTTTGATGCCAGTGCAGCGCATCCTCTTCGAAACCGTAATAGGGCGTGAGATCGAAACCGCCGCCGAACCACCATACGGGATCGGCACCCGGCTTCTCAGCAATGAAGAAACGCACGTTGGCGTGACTGGTGGGGATGTACGGATTTTCCGGGTGGACGACGAGTGACACGCCCATCGCTTCAAAACTGCGGCCGGCCAGTTCAGGGCGATGTGCGGTGGCAGAGGCGGGCATCTGATCACCGTGTACGTGGGAAAAATTCACGCCTGCCTGCTCAAACACCGCGCCGTTGCGTAGTACGCGACTGCGTCCGCCGCCGCCGCCTGGGCGCTGCCAGTCATCTTCGGCGAAGGTCGCTGTACCATCGGCAGCGGCCAGCTGGGCGCAAATTTCATCCTGTAGCGTCAATAAAAACGCTTTGACGCGGGAAATATCGGGATTGCTCATGAGTCACTCGTTCCGGAAATTTGCCGCGATTCTATCACAGGACAGAGCTACGCCTGGCGACGATCGTACTCGTTGAAGTAATTGACGATACCGTCGACAATCGCGCTGGCAATCTTCTGGCGAAAGGCAGTGGTGCCCAGCAATTGCTCCTCACGCGGGTTGGTAATAAAGGAAGTTTCGACCAGCACTGACGGAATTGAGGGCGACTTCAACACCGCAAAGGCTGCCTGCTCGGTGTGCTGGCTGTGCAGATGATGCACCGGTCGAATCTGATCCAGGACGTGTTTGCCCAGCGTCAGACTATTGCGAATAGTGTCCGTTTGCACCAGATCGAACAGAATCTGGTTCAGGTAGTTATCTTTCTCCTGCACTTCCGCGCCGCCGACTTTATCGGCATCGTTTTCACGCTGTGACATATAGCGCGCCATGGCGCTACTGGCACCGCGATTCGACAGGGCGAATACCGACGCGCCGTTGGCATCCGGGCTGGTGTAACCATCGGCATGAATCGACATAAACAGGTTTGCGCCGTGCTGATGCGCGATCTCCACACGTTGATACAGCGGGATAAAGTGATCGCTTTCTCGCGTCAGCCGTACTTCCACTTTAGGGTGATTTTGCAAAAGCGTGCGCACAGTATTGGCAATGGCCAGAACGATATGTTTCTCTTCTGATCCTTCTTCGCCCACCGCGCCCGAATCAATGCCGCCGTGGCCCGGGTCGATCATCACGATGCGCTTGCCGTTAGTGGCCGGTTTCGGCGGCGTGTGACCTTTGCTAACACGCAAATCGGCGCTCTCTTCTTTCGCCATCACCGCGCGCGGTGACAGCACCGCCAGCGCCAGGCCAGAGAGAATCAACTGGCGGCGATTGGTCAGCCGCTTCAGCAGTGAAATTTTACTCATAATGGGGTCCCTGACAGAAAATCCTGCCCAGTGTTATATCGTAACAACTGCCTTGCGGCGACTTCACAACCATTTCAGCGCATTACTTTGTATTACACGTTACTAACAGCAATTTAGCCGTTTTTTTCCACCGTTGCGCGGCGGGAGGGTTGCGCCTGGCAAAGAATGCGTGATAATCAGCGAATTGTGCTTAATAGCAGGGTAACGCCGATGGAAATCCGCTCATTCCGCCAGGAAGATTTTGAAGAAGTGATCACGCTCTGGGAGCGTTGCGATCTGTTACGTCCGTGGAACGATCCGGAACTGGATATCGAACGTAAAATGAACCACGATCCGGAGCTTTTTCTGGTGGCGGAAGTCGGCGGCGAAGTAGTCGGCACGGTAATGGGCGGCTACGATGGACATCGCGGGTCAGTCTACTATCTGGCGGTGCATCCCGATTACCAGGGGCGCGGATTTGCTAATGCGCTGATGAATCGCCTGGAGAAAAAGTTAATCGCGCGTGGCTGTCCGAAGATCAATCTGATGGTGCGCGAAGAGAATGATCAGGTTCTCGCCTTCTACGAGAAACTCGATTACGAGCCTGTGGATTCGGTGTTGCTGGGTAAACGTTTAATCGAAGACCGCGAATATTAAGCCGCCGATGATGGGGCTGAAATATTTGCCAGACGAATACGATGCAAAAGGGCAGCTACGGCTGCCGTTTCTTTTCTGGCTGATTCTGTTATTGCAGGCGCGCACCTGGCTGTTACTGGTGATGGCGGGCGCGTCCCGTCAGCAGGGTAACGATCTGCTGGCGCTGTTCTATCCCGACCGTCAGAGCTTTTGGATTGGCCTGGCGCTGGGCATTCCGGCGGCGATGGGCTTACTGTTGACCGGCTATCGTCAACGCTGGCCGCGCCTGTGGCAGACCTGGCGACATGTGCTGAGTGTGTCGTTGTTGATCAGCCTGCTGTCACAGGGCTATGGTCTTTGGCAAGGCGCTTTTCCTGATTCCCCGCTGCCGCTGTTGTTAACCCTGTTTGACCTGCTGGCGCTGGTCTGGCTGCAAACCCATCAGCGCCTGCGCGACTGTTTTCTGCCGGAACATCACATCGAATAAACTTTTTGCCGGTTTGCGACTCCAACAGGCACGCCAATCGGCACAAGAGATCAAGGAGCATTCATGAAAGTTGTTCGTCCCGCACTGCTGGTTAGCGCCATGATGCTGGCAGGTTGCGCCAGTTCAGGTTCCTCTACCGGCTCCAGCGCGAGCGAAAGCCATTGGTATAATCCGCTGAGTTATCACTGGTCGGCACTCAATCCAATGAACTGGTTTGGCGGCTCGCTAACCGTGACCGAACAAGGCGTGGCAGGCTTAAGCAGCACCACCTCGATGTCAGAAGCGGCGATCGGTAAAGCGTTGAACAATGATTATCAGCTGCGTCAGGGCATGCGCACGCAGAATGGCCAGGTGGTTGATTTCTGGCAGGCGTTGGAAGATGGCAAAGTGAAACTGGTGATCAACGGCCAGAGCAGCGTTGAACGCGTTGAAGTGATGGATGCCGATGCAAAGAGTGCAGACGGCAGCAAGATTGGCGATCTGTTTAGCGCCAAATTCAGCAAAGCCTTCGACAACTGCAAACTCACTACCGGATTAGATGCGCGCGATGTTGAGTGCCGTGCTCCGGGCAGTCAGCACATCTCTTATGTCTACAGCGGCGAAGGGCATGGACCAGAGGGATTGATGCCGGCTGACGACACCTTGAAAAGCTGGAAAATCAGCAAAATCGTCTGGCAGCGCTAAGCAAAAAATAATTGCGTTAACGCACAATCACTGTGTGGCTTTCCGGTATGATATGGGCGAAAAATCGTCCTAACTTTCATGCCGGAGAGCAGTGCAATGTCTCAATTCCAGAGCGGGATCCTGTTGGAACACCGCCGTTTCGCCATTTGGCTAGAAGCTCGTATTACGGGCGATCTCGATGCTGTCCGCCAGGGGAGCAAAACCTTCCTGCAACAACTCGATGCGCTGCAACAGAAATTTGCCGATGCCGGACTGGGTGCGGTGATCGCCTTTGGCGATGCGCTGTGGCGCGATCTGCAAGGTGCGGATTCAGCGCCAGAATTGAAAGCCTTCTCCCCATTGGGCAAAGGCATTGCACCCGCCACGCAACGCGATCTGCTTATCCATATCCAATCTCTGCGTCATGACGTGAATTTCTCGCTGGCACAGGCGGCATTAGCGGCCTTTGCTGACGCCGTAAATATTGAAGAAGAGACCCACGGCTTCCGCTGGGTGGAAGAGCGCGATCTTTCCGGCTTTGTTGATGGCACGGAAAACCCGCAAGGCGAGGCGCGTCAGCAGGTGGCAATTATTGCTGAAGGCCCGGATGCCGGTGGCAGCTATGTATTCACTCAGCGCTGGGAGCACAATCTCAAACTGTGGAATCGTATGGCAGTGGAAAAGCAGGAAGCGATTATTGGCCGCACCAAAGTGGATAATGAAGAGTTGCCGGGCGATCAACGTCCCGCCACCTCGCATCTCAGCCGCGTTGATTTGAAAGAAGAGGGCAAAGGGCTGAAGATTCTGCGCCAGAGCCTGCCGTATGGTTCGGCCAGCGGCACTCATGGCCTGTATTTCATCTCGTACTGCAATCGCTTGTATAACATCGAGCAGCAACTGCTGAGCATGTTCGGCGAGCGTGACGGCAAAATGGATGCGATGCTGCGCTTCACTAAGCCGGTAACGGGCAGCTACTTCTTTGCGCCTGCACTGGATGCCCTGCAAGCGCTGTAATACGCCAGTGAGCGGCCTTGCGTGCCGCTCACCACGAATCCCGTCTGTTGCATAATCTCTCCCGCCGTCTTATGCCTTTTTAGACTTTGAAATCCCCAAACGATATATAAAACCGTTACTGGTTTGCCCTGAGTTATAAATACACTGACAGCATCTAATGGCATTGGCGATTTCGCCGACGAGCAGGGTGCAGCATGACACTTCCGATTGCGAAAAAATGGATGAGCGGAATCGCCTTGTCACTGGCGTTAGCCGGTGCAGCGCAGGCAACAGAGTTGTTGAACAGCTCTTATGATGTCTCGCGCGAGCTGTTTGTTGCCCTGAATGCGCCATTTGAACAACAGTGGAATGCTGCACATCCCAATGACAAGCTGACGATCAAACAATCGCATGCCGGGTCATCAAAACAGGCACTGGCTATCTTGCAGGGCCTGCGCGCGGACGTGGTGACTTACAACCAGGTGACGGATGTGCAGGTGTTGCATGATAAAGGCAACCTGATTCCAGCCGACTGGCAAGCCCGTCTGCCGAACAACAGCTCACCGTTTTACTCCACCATGGCGTTTCTGGTACGCAAAGGGAACCCTAAGCAGATCCATGATTGGTCGGATCTGGCACGAGACAACGTGAAGCTGGTATTCCCGAATCCAAAAACCTCCGGTAATGGCCGTTATACCTATCTGGCCGCCTGGGGCGCAGCCGACCAGGCTGACGGCAAGGATAAAGCCAAAACCGAAGCCTTTATGACGAAATTCCTGAAAAACGTCGAGGTGTTTGATACCGGCGGCCGTGGCGCGACGACCACCTTCGCCGAACGCGGTTTAGGGGATGTGCTGATCAGCTTCGAATCGGAAGTGAACAACATCCGCAATCAGTACGGCAAAGATGACTACGAAGTCATCGTGCCTAAGACCAATATTCTGGCGGAGTTTCCGGTGGCGTGGGTCGACAAAAACGTCGAGCACAACGGCACCGCTGACGCGGCCAAAGCCTATCTGAACTTCCTCTATTCCCCTGAGGCGCAGAAAATCATTACCGGTTTCTATTATCGCGTGAACAATCCACAGCTGATGGCGGAACAGAAAGATCGCTTCCCGCAGACCGCGCTGTTTAATGTGCAGGATGCCTTTGGTGGCTGGGATAACGTGATGAAAACCCATTTTGCCAGCGGCGGTGAGCTGGATAAATTACTGGCAGCGGGGCGCGGTTGATGTTTGCTTTAGCGCAAAAGCGCGTGCTGCCAGGGTTCGGTCTTAGCCTCGGCACCAGCCTGCTGTTTACCTGCCTGATCCTGCTGTTGCCGATCAGCGCACTGCTGATGCAACTGTCCAACATGACACTGGCACAGTATTGGGATGTGGTTACCAATCCGCAGCTGATTGCGGCGTATAAAGTCACGCTGTTGTCAGCGGGCGTGGCGTCCATCTTCAATGCGTTCTTTGGCATGTTAATGGCGTGGATTCTGACGCGTTACCGCTTCCCTGGCCGCGCGTTACTGGATGGCTTGATAGATCTGCCGTTTGCATTGCCTACCGCCGTTGCCGGTCTGACGCTGGCCGGTCTGTTCTCGGTGAGTGGTTGGTATGGGCAATGGCTGGCTCATTTCGATATTAAAGTCTCTTACACCTGGCTGGGCATTGCGGTGGCGATGGCCTTCACCAGCATCCCGTTTGTGGTGCGCACCGTGCAACCAGTGCTGGAAGAGTTAGGCCCGGAATATGAAGAAGCGGCTGAAACGCTGGGTGCGACACCGTGGCAGAGCTTCCGCCGTGTGGTGCTGCCGGAAGTGGCGCCCGCGCTGTTAGCCGGCACGGCGTTATCCTTCACGCGCAGCCTGGGTGAGTTTGGTGCGGTTATCTTTATTGCGGGTAACATCGCGTGGAAAACCGAAGTCACCTCGCTGATGATTTTTGTTCGCCTGCAAGAGTTTGATTATCCGGCGGCCAGTGCTATTGCCTCGGTCATCATGGCCGCTTCGCTGCTGTTGCTGTTCGCGATTAACACCTTGCAGAGCCGCTTTGGCCGTCGCTTAGGAGGCCACTAATGGCGGAGATTTCGCAGATTAATCACGCTGAGCGTCAGCCGGTGAACTGGGGGAAATGGCTGCTGATTGGCGTGGGCGCGCTGGTCTCTTTCCTGCTGCTGGTGGTCCCGATGATCTCCATCTTTTGGGAAGCCCTGAGCCAGGGGGTTATTGCCTCGCTCTCTAATTTAAAAGAGGGTGACATGCTGCACGCCATCTGGCTGACGATTCTGGTGGCGCTGATTACCGTGCCGGTCAATCTGGTGTTCGGTACGCTGCTGGCATGGCTGGTAACGCGCTTTACTTTCCCTGGCCGCCAACTGCTGCTGACGCTGTTTGATATTCCTTTTGCCGTGTCACCGGTGGTGGCGGGGCTGATGTATCTGCTGTTCTGGGGCATCAACGGCCCGGCGGGTGGTTGGCTGGACGCGCACAACATTCAGATCATGTTTGCCTGGCCGGGTATGGTGCTGGCCACCATTTTTGTCACCTGTCCGTTTGTGGTGCGTGAGCTGGTGCCGGTGATGTTGAGCCAGGGCAGCAATGAAGATGAAGCCGCGGTGCTGTTAGGGGCATCGGGCTGGCAGATGTTCCGCCGCGTGACGCTGCCGAACATTCGCTGGGCGCTGATGTACGGCGTGGTGCTTACCAATGCCCGTGCCATTGGCGAGTTTGGTGCGGTCTCGGTGGTCTCGGGATCGATTCGCGGTGAGACCTATACCTTACCGCTTCAGGTTGAATTACTGCATCAGGATTACAACACGGTTGGCGCCTTTACCGCGGCTGCGTTGTTAACCCTGATGGCCATTTTGACGCTGTTTCTGAAAAGCGTGGTGCAGTGGCGATTAGAGCATCAGCAGAAGCGCCAACAGGAGGAAAATCATGAGCATTGAGATTAAACACATTAACAAAGCGTTCGGCCGTACGCCGGTGCTAAACGATATCTCTCTGGATATTCCTACCGGCAAAATGGTGGCGCTGCTGGGGCCGTCGGGCTCGGGCAAAACCACGCTGCTGCGCATCATCGCAGGTCTGGAGCATCAGAACAGCGGGCAGATTCATTTCCACGGTAAAGATGTCAGCCGCATTCACGCGCGCGATCGTCAGGTCGGCTTCGTGTTCCAGCACTATGCGCTGTTCCGCCATATGACCGTGTTCGATAACATCGCCTTTGGTTTAACCGTATTGCCACGCCGTGAGCGCCCATCTGCCGCTGAAATCAAACAGCGTGTAACACGCCTGCTGGAAATGGTGCAGCTGGCGCATCTCGCCAATCGCTTCCCGGCGCAGCTTTCGGGTGGACAGAAGCAGCGCGTGGCATTGGCGCGTGCGCTGGCAGTGGAACCGCAGATCTTGCTGCTGGATGAACCTTTCGGCGCGCTGGATGCGCAGGTGCGTAAAGAGCTGCGTCGCTGGCTGCGTCAGTTGCATGAAGAGTTGAAATTCACCAGCGTGTTTGTGACACATGACCAGGAAGAGGCGATGGAAGTCGCAGACAGCGTGGTGGTGATGAGTCAGGGCAATATCGAACAGGTCGGCACGCCGGATGAAGTCTGGCAGGAACCGGCCACCCGCTTTGTGCTGGAGTTCCTCGGCGAAGTGAATCGCTTCGACGGTGAGGTACACGGTTCACAGTTCCATGTGGGGGCGCATCGCTGGCCGCTGGGCTATACGCCCGCGCATCAGGGCGAAGTTGAGCTGTTCCTGCGTCCGTGGGAAGTCGATATCTCACGTCAGAGCAGCCTCGAAACCCCGTTGCCAGTGCAAGTGCTGGAGATCAGTCCACGTGGCCACTTCTGGCAATTAGTGGTGCAGCCAAGCGGCTGGCAGGGTGAGGTCTTCTCCGTGGTCTATGACGGCGATCACACCGCTCCGATTCGCGGTGAACGCCTGTTTGTTGGCCTGCAGCAGGCACGACTGTACAACGGCACTACGCCGTTGCGTCCGGTTGCCTTTGCCGAAAGCGCCTGATATTTTTGACACTCCTTCGGGCGGGACTTTCCCGCCCGATTTATTTGCCTCTCTTCTGTCTGGAATCAAACCGTGACCACACTGGAAAATACCATCGGTAATACGCCGTTAATCAGGCTGCAACGCCTGACGCCCGATAACGGCAGTGAAATCTGGTTAAAGCTGGAAGGCAATAATCCGGCCGGTTCGGTAAAAGATCGTGCGGCCTGGTCGATGATTCATCAGGCGGAACAGCGCGGTGACATTCAACCCGGCGATACGCTGATTGAAGCCACCAGTGGCAATACCGGTATCGCACTGGCGATGATCGCGGCGATGAAAGGCTATAGGTTACGCCTGCTGATGCCGGATAACATGAGCCAGGAGCGGCAGGACGCGATGCGTGCCTACGGCGCGGAATTGATTTTGGTGACGCGCGAACAGGGCATGGAAGGCGCACGCGATTTAGCGCAAGAGATGGCCGATCGCGGTGAGGGCCGGGTGTTGGATCAGTTCAATAATCCCGACAATCCCCTCGGCCACTATCTCACCACCGGCCCGGAAATCTGGCAGCAGACGCAGGGCCGCATGACCCATTTTGTCTCCAGTATGGGCACGACGGGCACCATCACCGGCGTTGGACGCTATCTGAAAGAGTTTGCACCCGCCGTGAAAGTCATTGGTTTACAGCCGCAGGAGGGCAGCAGCATTCCGGGTATTCGTCGCTGGCCCGAGGCTTATCTGCCGGGGATTTTCCGTCCTGAGTTAGTGGATGAGGTCATCGATATGGCGCAGCTGGAAGCCGAAAAAACCATGCGTGCGCTAGCGCAACGTGAAGGGATTTTCTGCGGCGTGAGTTCTGGTGGTGCGGTGGCCGGTGCGCTGCGCATCGCTACTGCCCATCCCGGCAGCGTCGTGGTGGCGATAGTTTGCGATCGCGGTGACCGCTATCTCTCCACCGGCGTGTTCCACTGATCTTCTCTTCCCCGCATTTTATCTGGCCTGCGCGTGCTGTTGTGGTGCGACCGGGCCATTTTTGTCTATAGTCTCCCTGATAATCCTCTGGTGTTGGCACTGTAAGGATCGAGTAAAATCGGCTGCGCTCATTGCCAACTCAGGCCAAAATAGCGGCAATTTTGTACGAGAGATAAAGATGAAAATTCTGCTTGTTGATGACGATGTAGAACTTGGCACCATGCTGAGCCAGTACCTGATTGCGGAAGGCTTTGAAACGCAACTGGTTTTAACCGGAACCGCCGGGATTGAAGGGGCGCTGTCGGGCAACTATACCGCGATGATTCTCGACATTATGCTGCCGGATATGAGCGGTATTGATGTGCTGCGTCAGGTGCGCCAGAACAGCCGTTTGCCGGTGATTATGTTAACCGCCAAAGGCGACAACATCGATCGCGTTATCGGCCTGGAAATGGGTGCGGATGATTATGTGCCAAAACCATGCTACCCGCGTGAGCTGGTGGCCCGTCTGCGTGCCGTACTGCGTCGTTTCGAAGATCAGGCACCGGTTCAGGACAAAAAAGAATTGCTGCGCTGGGGTGAGCTGAGCCTGAATCCGGCTACTCGCATCACGGAATGGCAGGGCAAAGCCTTTGATCTGACCGCCTCTGAATTCAACCTGCTGGATCTGCTGCTGCGTGCGCCCGATCGCGTGGTGTCGAAGGATGAACTGTCAGAGAAAGGGCTCGGTCGTCCGCGTGAAGCTTACGATCGCAGCGTGGATGTGCACATCAGCAATATCCGCCAGAAGCTGGCCGCGCTCACCGCTGACAGCATCAACATTGAAACTGTGCGTAGTATTGGTTATCGCATTCGATGAAACACAGCTACCGCGGCCGCATGTTCTGGAAGATCTTACTGGGCTTCTGGATTGTCTTTGTCATCATCAGCCAGCTGCTGTGGCTTGGTTTTACGCTTTCCGGTAATCGTCACGAACCACCCGAGATTGTGGCTATCCGTCGTATTGTGAATTTACAGATGGCGTCCGCAGTTTCTGTATTGGAGCGCGGCGGACCGAGTTCACTGGATGACATGATGGCCGATTGGGAACCCAACGACCGCCAGTTCTTCTCAGTCATCCAGCATGATAAACCTGCCGCTACGCCCGGCAATGCGCCGCCGGAAACCTTCAGTGAACCCTTCCATGGTCCGTTCCCGGATATCATCGTCCGTTGGGTGAAAGGGCAGGATGGCAAAGAATACGAGCTGCGTTACGACGTTAAGGGATTGCGAGAGGATAGTTCGATGGGTGGCGGTGGCCCGCGACGTATCCTCAACATCCCAGAGCCGATGTTCACCTTTGCCGGGGCGCTAGGATTACTGTTCAGCTTATTACTGGCCTGGAACCTGACGCGCCCAATGCGCCAGCTGCGTGAAGGCTTTGCCCGCGTCTCCAGCGGCGATTTGTCGGTGCGACTCTATCCGGTCATGCGTCGTCGTCATGATGAACTCTCCAGCGTGGCGCAAGACTTTGACGCCATGGTGGAGCGCCTCGATACGCTGGTGAAGGCGCGTGAGGAATTACTGCACGACATCTCCCACGAACTGCGTTCACCGCTGGCGCGCCTGCAACTGGCGACCGGTCTGGCGCGGCAAACGCCGGAATCAGTGGAATCCTCTCTGAACCGCATCGATGAAGAAGCGCGTCGTCTCGACAAGATGATCGGGGAATTGCTGACGCTGTCACGTGCGGAACATGAAAGTATGCCGGGTGAGCAGTATTTCGACCTCACTGGCCTGCTGCACGCGGTGGTCACGGACGTGCGCTATGAGGCACAGATTCCAGGCGTAAAAGTCGACTTTCAGGTCGATGAGAACGCCGACTACACCGTGCACGGCAATGCCGAATTGATTCGACGTGGTGTAGAGAACGTCCTGCGTAATGCGTTGCGCTTCTCGCACAAAGGCCAGCATATCAGCGTGAGGCTACAGGCGGAGAATCAATGGCTGGCGATTCGCGTGCGCGATCAGGGCCCGGGCGTTGACGATGAAAAGCTTTCCAGCATCTTCGATCCCTTCGTACGCGTTAATTCACCACTGATGGGCAAAGGATACGGCTTAGGGCTCTCCATCGTGCGTAAGGTGATTCTGGCGCACCACGGTGAGGTACAGGCGGTCAATCGCCCTGAGGGTGGCTTAGAGCTAACGTTACGACTGCCGCGCTGGAAGCAAGACTGAAGGCTTAAGCGCTCACAATCTAACCGCGTTCTTGTGAATCCATAGCAGCGCGCCCATCTTGTACGTACCCTGCAGTTCCAGCCAGCCACACAAACAAAAACGGCACCCATTGGGTGCCGTTTTTACTATCCAGACGCTGCTTACTTCTTGATGCGGATAACCGGGGTTTCACCCACAGTCACCTGACCGGAGAGTTTGATCAGGTCTTTGATTTCGTCCATGTTCGAGATCACAACCGGCGTCAGCGTAGATTTTGCTTTCTCTTCCAGCAGTGGCAGATCAAACTCGATCACCACATCGCCTTTTTTCACTTTCTGGCCTTCTTCGGCGATGCGTTTAAAGCCTTCACCTTTCAATTCAACCGTATCGATACCGAAGTGGACGAACAGCTCGATGCCGTTGTCAGATTCGATTGAAAAGGCGTGGTTGGTCTCAAAAATCTTGCCAATGGTACCATCAACCGGTGCAACCATTTTGTTGCCAGTCGGTTTAATGGCGATACCATCACCCACGATTTTCTCAGCAAATACCACATCAGGTACGTCTTCGATATTCACGATTTCGCCTGACAGAGGCGCAACGATATCAATAGTCCCTGACGCGCTCTCTGATTTTTCGCCAAAAAGTTTAGAAAACAAACCCATGATCTTCTCCTAAGCAGTAATTTGGGGCCAGCGTCTCGTGGATCAGCAGAGCGTTTTTTCTTTAATGAACTTGTTCACCAGGTTCATTAAATCTTCCGCTGTGGGTTGAGCCAGAGCCTGCTCCGCCAATGCCTTCGCATCTTCGAAATTAGTATTACGAATAATCTTCTTGATGCTCGGGATTGAAATGGCACTCATGCTGAATTCGTCCAGCCCCATTCCCAGTAACAGTAGTGTAGCACGTTCATCACCAGCCAGCTCACCACACATGCCGGTCCATTTCCCTTCGGCATGTGATGCGTCGATCACTTGCTTAATGAGGCCGAGTACCGATGGCGTCATTGGGTTATAGAGGTGTGAAATCAAATCATTACCACGATCGACCGCCAGAGTATACTGCGTCAGGTCATTTGTCCCAATACTAAAGAAGTCGACTTCTTTCGCCAGATGGCGCGCAATCACCGCTGAAGCCGGTGTTTCCACCATAATGCCCACTTCAATGGTCTCATCAAAGGCTTTGCCTTCTTCGCGCAGCTGGGTTTTCAGCAGCTCCAGCTCGGCCTTCAGCGCACGCACTTCTTCAACAGAAATGATCATCGGGAACATGATGCGCAGTTTGCCGAAGGAAGAGGCACGCAGGATAGCGCGCAGCTGTGCATGCAGAATCTCTTTACGATCCATGGCGATACGAATCGCACGCCAGCCGAGGAACGGGTTGTCCTCTTTCGGCAGGTTCATGTACGGCAGATCTTTATCGCCGCCGATGTCCATGGTACGCACGATAACGGCCTGAGAGCCCATGGCTTCCGCCACCGCTTTGTACGCCTGGAATTGCTCTTCTTCAGTTGGCAGTGAATCGCGGTCCATAAACAGGAACTCGGTACGATACAGGCCCACGCCTTCCGCACCGTTGCGCTCTGCACCAGCGACATCGCGCACGGTACCGATGTTAGCGCACACTTCCACCTGATGGCCGTCCAGCGTGATAGCGGGCAGATCTTTCAGCTTCGCCAGTTCGTGTTTTTCAGACAGGTACTGAGTCTGGATGGCTTTTAGCTCTTCTTGTTCAGCATCGGTAGGATTAACGTAAATCTTGTTATTCACGCCATCGAGGATCAGGAAGTCACCGTTTTTGATTTGCGTGGTGACGTTACCGGTACCGACAATCGCTGGGATCTCCAGAGAACGCGCCATGATGGACGTATGCGAAGTACGGCCACCGATATCGGTGATAAAGCCCAGCACCTTCTTCAGGTTCAGCTGTGCGGTTTCTGACGGCGTTAAATCTTTCGCCACCAGAATAGATTCTTCTGCGATAGCACCCAGGTCGACAATATGCAGACCGAGGATGTTTTGCAGCAGACGCTTACCGATGTCACGCACGTCAGCCGCACGCTCTTTCAGGTATTCGTCGTCGAGTTCTTCCAACGCCTTGGCCTGGCCATCAATGACAGAGTACGCCGCAGCGTCAGCCGTTGCGTGATCTTTCTTAATCAGGTCGATGATTTCCTGCTCAAGCTCTTCGTCTTCGAGCAGCATGATGTGACCTTCAAAGATCGCCGCTTTCTCTTCACCGAGGGTTTCACCGGCTTTGACACGGATGGCTTCGAGCTGTACTGCCGCTTTGCCACGTCCATCAAGGAAGCGTTGAACTTCTTGCTCAACCTGATCGTCAGTAATTTTTTTACGGCTGATGACGATCTCATCTTCCTTCAGCAGAAGTGCTTTGCCGAAAGCGATACCCGGTGATGCTAAAATGCCTGAAATCATAACCCTACCTTTTAATCACGATGGCTCATTGACCCAATGCGTTGCCACTGTCGCGGAACAGTACTCTAAGGAAGCAAGAACGCGGACAGGTTGTCCGCGATCAAGATATTTGCACTCAATGGGGCAAAGGAGTCGGTTTAGTTGCTTGCCTGAGCGGAATTACTCCAGCTCAGCCATCAGTTTCACCAGGTGCTCAACCGCTTGCTGCTCATCTTCACCTTCAGCAGACAGCGTAACAACCGTACCCTGAGTCAGACCCAGAGTCTGCAGTTTGAACAGGCTTTTCGCGCTGGCAGATTTGCCATTAGAGGTCACAGTGATGTCTGACTGGAAAGCCTTAGCTTCTTTCACGAACTGAGCTGCAGGACGGGTATGAAGGCCGTTAGGTGCGGTAATGGTAACTTCTTGCTGGAACATTCTATTTCCCCAACTTTATCAGGTTTGGTGTTATGGATCTAAAGTCTAGCCTGGAGCCGTCACTTTAGCCTGTATAGGTGCGCTGGTGTGGCATTAAGCTGACCAAAAAATGCGCTTAGTAATGTGCGTCTTTCAGCAGCAGATCAAAAACTGTGCGAAAAGGTCACCTTGCTCAGTATGCCGTGATTCGCCGTTTCGCCAAATCAGTAATTCCATTCAGCTTGATCCACTTCAAAGCCAGATTAATTTCAGGCACCGAAATAATTGGGAGCTTAAATACCAGAGCCGCGTCATTGAAATCAATCTGTCTGGTGATAAAAGTGAGATCTGCGCCACAAAAAAGCACCCATTCGGGTGCTTTTTTCATCGTTTTCAGACTATGGCGGTTACTGCTGCAGCTCTTTTTCAGTGAACAGATCGGCAAACAGGGCGGTGCTTAAATAGCGCTCGCCAGAGGAGGGCAGGATCACCACGATATTCTTATTGGCGAATGCTTCGTCTTCCTGCAGCTTCAGTGCTGCAGCCACTGCCGCACCTGAAGAGATACCGGCCAGAATGCCTTCTTCTTCCATCAGCTGACGCGCGGTGCTGATGGCTTCTTCGTTGGTGATGGCGACAACCCGATCAACCAATTTCAGGTCAAGGTTGCCGGGGATGAAACCTGCGCCGATGCCTTGAATCTTATGCGGACCCGGTTTGATCTCTTCGCCAGCGATAGCCTGAGCGATGACAGGAGAGTCAGTCGGCTCTACCGCGACGGTGATTAAGTCTTTTTTGCCTTTGGTGTTCTTGATGTAACGGCTCACGCCTGTCAGCGTGCCGCCGGTGCCCACGCCAGCAATGAACACATCCACTTCACCGTCGGTGTCTTCCCAGATTTCCGGGCCGGTGGTTTTCTCATGGATCTCCGGGTTAGCCGGATTGCTGAACTGCTGCAGCAGCACAAATTTATCCGGATCGCTGGCAACGATTTCCTCGGCTTTAGCAATGGCACCTTTCATACCTTTTGCGCCTTCGGTCAGCACCAGATTCGCGCCCAGTGCTTTCAGCAGCTTGCGACGTTCAACAGACATGGTCTCTGGCATGGTCAGCGTGAGTTTGTAACCGCGAGCGGCGGCCACGTAAGCCAGTGCAATACCGGTGTTACCGCTGGTTGGCTCAACCAGTTCAACGCCCGGCTTTAAGATTCCGCGTTTTTCTGCGTCCCAAATCATATTGGCACCGATACGGCATTTGACGCTGAAGCTCGGGTTACGCGATTCGACCTTCGCCAGGATGCGTCCATTACCGATGCGGTTCAGTCGAACCAGCGGCGTATGACCAATTGTCAGAGAGTTGTCTTCATAGATCTTACTCATAGCTCGTCCTTAACTGTATGAAATATTGGGAACCCTCAGAGCATACCTGTTCTTCCGGTGTGCGGAAGGAAAGAAATCGCATATCTATATAGCCCACAACCATAAGCCTTACGCAAAAATGCATAAGGCTTTTTGAAGCTTTAGTGACGTGCATGCTGTAGGCGGTAGCGATCAACCCACATCGCAGTCGCGCCACATACGGCCACCGGCATGATAGCCAGGTTCAGAATTGGAATCATGGTGAACAAACTGACCAGCGCGCCAAATTGCATGTTCGCCGTTTTATGCTGACGTAACGCACTACGCATCTGCTGAAAACTCACTTTGTGGTTATCAAACGGATAGTCGCAGTATTGCACCGACAGCATCCACGCGCTAAACAGAAACCATAATACCGGTGCCACCGTTTGTCCAAAACCGGGGATAAAGTAAAGCAGCAGCAGTCCCAGTGCATGCGGTAAATAGTAGCCAAGCTTCTGTAATTCGCGCTTCATGATGCGCGGGATATCTTTAACCATCGCCATCCAACCGCTATCCGGCAGCGGGTGACCGGTGAGGCGACCTTCCAGTTGCTCAGCCAGCAATCCACAAAAGGGGGCGGCAATCCAGTTCGCGATGGTGGAGAAGAAGTAGCTGAATACCAGCACAATCGATATGACGGAAAGCGGCCACAGCAAATAACTGAGCCACTGTAGCCAATCAGGGATGTGCGACATCAAGGCCGGAATCCACTCTCCGAGCCGTTGAAACAGCCAGATAAAGGCGCCTCCCAGCAGCAAAATGTTCACCAGCAGAGGAATAATGACGTAACGACGAATGCCAGGCAGACGTACCAGTCTCCAGCCTTCGGCAAAGTAATGAATACCATTGAATGATGAGGGCGATTTCTCAACGGGCATAGCGAGCCTTTCTCCTTTATGTGGCGGCGCGAACATCATAACCTGGCTTTTTGTCGGTGGCAGGCGCACTTTGCGCGAAAAATCAGCAAAAAAGCGTGGGGCAGCTATCTTATTTGTCAGAAAATACTGCACAGACTTGCACTTGTTTAGCTGGGCAAATACAGTTAGAGGATAAAGTTTGCCGTGGTGGCAAGGTATTGGAACAACAGAGAATACAATGATGCAGGATTTGCGTCTGATATTAATCGTTGTTGGCGCGATCGCCATAATAGCGTTGCTACTTCACGGACTGTGGACCAGCCGTAAAGAGCGCTCTTCCGTGTTTCGCGATCGCCCGCACAAACGTCTGAAACAGCGCGAAGAAGCGGATGAAGATCTGCTGAGCGAAGAAGATGATGATGGTGTCGGCGAAGTGCGTGTCCGTCGCAATCGTGACGCGCATGTCGAACCCGAATTCGACGCACCTGTGACTAAGCCTGTCAGCGCGCCACGTGCGCCTGAACCTGCGCGTCAGCCATTCCCGCGTCATGAAACCCCATTGATGGGTGATCCGCTGCTGGATGATGAGCCGGAAGTGCGCCAGCCTGCACCTGCGCCACAACCGCCGGTGGTTAAACCTGCGCCGCAGCTGCAGCCACAACCGCAGCCTCACTCCGTTCAGGCCGATCCCTTACTGGATAACGAGCCACTTTCTGCCACGCAGCCTGCGCCTGAGTTCCAGGCCGCTGAAGAGCCCGAATACGAAGAAGAAGCGCCGGTTGCACACGATGAACCAAAACAGTCTGCTGCTTCTACCCAGAGAAAAAATGAAGCGGTACTGGTGTTGCATGTTGCTGCCCACGCCGGTGGCGAACTGAACGGTGAAGCTCTGTTGCAGGGTATTTTGCAAGCGGGCTTCCAGTTTGGTGAGATGAATATTTTCCATCGTCACCTGAGCCCAGCGGGCAGCGGTCCTGTGTTGTTCAGTCTGGCGAACATGGTGAAACCGGGCTCCTTTAATCCCGACACCATGGGCGATTTCAGCACGCCAGGTATCTCCATCTTTATGATGGTGCCGTCGTATGGCGATGCGAACCAAAACTTCAAGCTGATGCTGCAATCTGCCCAGCGTATTGCGGACGATGTCGGCGGGGTTGTGCTGGATGATGAGCGTCGCATGATGACGCCACAGAAGCTGGAAACTTATAAAGCGCGTATTCGCGAAGTTATCGGCTGATAGCCGCGAGCAAAATCAAATATTAACGAAACAACCCCCGCATGTCGGGGGTTTTTTATCGGATAAAACACTATGAAATCGGTTCAGGAGCAGATCACCGCGCTGCGCACCTCGTTACGTCACCATGAGTATCTCTATCACGTGATGGATACGCCGGAAATTCCGGATGCGGAATATGACCGACTGATGCAGCAACTGCGTGAACTGGAAGCGGCACATCCCGATCTCATTACCCCGGACTCGCCGACTCAGCGCGTGGGAGCAGCACCGCTGGCCGCCTTCGAACAGGTGCGCCACGAGGTGCCGATGCTGTCACTCGACAACACTTTCGATGAAGCCGGTTTCCTTGCCTTCAATAAGCGCGTCCAGGATCGCCTGAAAAGCAGCGACGATCTGACCTACTGTTGCGAGCTTAAGCTGGATGGTCTGGCGGTCAGTCTGTTGTATGAAGATGGACTGCTGGTGCGTGCGGCGACACGCGGTGATGGCACCACGGGTGAGAATATCACCGCCAACGTGCGCACCATCCATGCTATTCCACTGCGCCTGCACGGCGACAATATTCCTGCGCGTGTTGAAGTTCGCGGTGAGGTCTTTATGACCGAAGCGGGCTTCGAGAAACTCAATGAGGATGCACGTCGCACCGGCGCGAAAGTGTTTGCCAACCCGCGCAACGCCGCGGCGGGATCGCTACGTCAGCTCGATCCGCGCATTACCGCTAAACGTTCTCTGACTTTCTTCTGTTACGGTTTCGGCCTGCTGGAAGGCGGTGACATGCCCGCCAGCCACTGGCAGCGCCTGCAGCAATTTAAAGCCTGGGGTTTACCGGTCAGCGACCGTATTCGTCTGGCGCATACCGCGGAAGAGGTGCTGGAATTTTATCGTCAGGTTGAGCAGGATCGCCCGACACTCGGATTCGATATTGATGGTGTGGTCATCAAGGTCGATTCGCAGGCACTGCAGGAACAATTAGGCTTTGTCGCCCGCGCCCCGCGCTGGGCCGTTGCTTTTAAATTCCCGGCGCAGGAGCAGATGACCTTCGTGCGCGATGTTGAATTCCAGGTGGGACGTACCGGCGCGATTACGCCTGTTGCGCGTCTGGAGCCGGTCCAGGTAGCCGGCGTGGTGGTGAGTAATGCCACACTGCACAACGCCGATGAAATCGCGCGTCTTGGCCTGCGCATTGGCGACAAAGTGGTGATTCGCCGCGCCGGAGATGTGATTCCGCAGGTGGTCAACGTGGTGGAATCCGAACGTCCGGATGATACCCGTGAAATCGTCTTCCCCAGCCATTGCCCGGTGTGTGGCTCGGATGTCGAGCGCGTGGAAGGCGAAGCCGTTACCCGCTGTACCGGTGGGCTGATTTGTGGTGCCCAGCGTAAAGAGGCGCTCAAACATTTTGTTTCTCGTCGTGCGATGGATGTTGACGGCATGGGCGACAAAATCATCGATCAGCTGGTCGAAAAAGAGTACGTACAAACACCTGCCGATCTGTTCCGTCTGACGGCGGGCAAGCTGACGGGACTGGATCGCATGGGGCCGAAATCTGCACAAAATGTGGTGGATGCGCTCGAAAAAGCGAAACTCACCACGCTGCCTCGCTTCCTGTATGCGCTGGGGATTCGTGAAGTCGGTGAAGCCACTGCGGCCAATCTGGCCAATCATTTTGGCGATCTTGAGAAGGTGATGAACGCCGATCTGGATGCGCTGATTGCGGTGCAGGACGTGGGTAAAGTCGTGGCCGCGCATGTGCGCAACTTTATGGAAGAAGAGAGCAATCGCGAAGTCATCCGCGAACTGACTGAAGAGGTGGGCGTGCATTGGCCACAGCTGGAAGTGGTAAATGTTGAAGAGATCGACAGCCCTTTTGCCGGCAAGACCGTGGTGCTGACCGGATCGCTGTCACAGATGAATCGCGATGATGCCAAAGAACGTTTAGTCGCGCTGGGCGCGAAAGTGAGCGGCAGCGTGTCGAAGAAAACAGACTTACTGATCGCTGGCGAAGCAGCGGGTTCCAAACTGGCGAAAGCGCAGGAGCTCGGTATACCCGTGATCGACGAAGCGGAAATGATTCGGCTGCTGGGAGCCTAACGTGGACAAACATCAGCTGGTTGAAATCGCCAATACCGCTATGCCGTTCGGCAAGTATAAAGGCCGCATGCTGATTGATGTGCCAGAAGAGTATCTGCTGTGGTTTGCGCGTAAAAACGAATTTCCGGCAGGGAAGCTGGGCGAGCTGATGCAGCTGACCCTGGCGATCAAAATAGAAGGATTGCAGGGGTTAGTTAAACCGCTGAAGCGCAGTGAATAACAAAACGGCCCGCAATTGCGGGCCGTTTGCTTAGGATTTTTGTGCTTCGACTTGCTGCTGTGCCAGCCGCTTCTCATTGCCCGCTTTATAGCGTTGAGCGATGAAGGAGCAGACCATCAACTGCACCTGATGGAAGATCATCAGCGGCAGCACGATAATCCCCACTGAGCTGGCCGGGAACAGGATATTGGCCATCGGCACGCCATTAGCGAGACTCTTTTTCGAACCACAGAACAGCACCACGATTTCATCGGCGCGGCTGAAACCAAACAGACGCGAGGCACCCAGGTTAATCGCCAGCGCGACAAACAGAATCAGCACGCTGCCTGCCAGAATCCACAGCAGCGTATCCACACCCACGCGATGCCAGATACCGTTGACCACTGCTTCGCTGAACGCGGAGTAAACCACTAACAGAATCGAAGTCTGGTCGGTTTTACCAATCAGGCTACGATGTTTCTCCACCCAGCCGCCAATCCAGCGACGTGACATATGACCAATCACAAACGGCACCAGCAGTTGCAGCATGATTTTGCCAATCTGCTCCAGACCGTTGCTCGGCGCATCGCTATGGACGTTCATCACCAGATTCACCAGCAGCGGCGAGATGAATACGCCCAGCAGGCTGGATGCCGAAGCGGCACAGACCGCAGCCGCCACGTTCCCCCCCGCCATGGAGGTGAAGGCAATCGCAGACTGCACGGTGGCAGGCAGAATACACAGATAAATGAAGCCGGTATAAATCTCTGGCCCGACGTTCACCGGATGCCACCACACCAGCAGCAAGCCAAGAATCGGGAACACCACGAAAGTGCTGCACATGATCCACAGATGCAAACGCCAGTGGCTGCTGCCGGCAATGATTTTCTCGCGTGACAGCTTGGCACCGTGCATAAAGAACAGCAGGGCGATGGCGGCAGTGGTTAGGTATTCAAAGAAATCGACAAACCCGCCTTTGGCCGGGATGAAGCTGGCCAACAGCACAGTGATGATGAGTTTGACCATCATCGGGTCGAGTCGTAAAAAGCCCATTGTTACAATCCGGTTAAAATAAAAAAGATGGTGCTGATTGTGCGCCAGCTAGGTTTAGAAATAAAATTGATTTATTGCATCAATCTATGAGCGATATCGATGAATTACACCTTACGTCAGTTACGCACCTTTGTGGCTGTGGCGCAGCAGGGCAGTTTTAGCCAGGCAGGGCAGGCGATTGGGCTCAGCCAGTCGGCGGTCAGCCACAGTATTAAAGAGCTGGAAGCGGAAATGGGCGTGCGTTTGCTGGACCGCACCACACGTGAAGTGATGCTGACGGAAGCGGGGCACCAGCTGGCATCGCGGCTGGAACGGTTGCTGGAGGAGTTAAACACGACGCTGCTGGATGTGCGCAGTTACGGCGAGCAGCGCAGTGGCACCGTACGTGTTGCCGCCAGCCAGACACCTTCGGCAAATCTAATGCCGCAGTGTCTGGCGAGTAGCCAGCAACGTTATCCGGATATCCGCGTCATCCTGCACGATCGCGCTCAGCAGTCAGTGCTGCAAAGCGTGCGCAATGCGGAGGTGGATTTTGGCATTGTCATCGGGCCGCTAGGGGATGCCGATCTGGATTACGAAGCGATTTTGCAGGAGCCGTTCTTATTGTTGTGCCATGCGGATGATGTTTTGGCCCAGGTCGAGCGAGCGGAATGGACGATGCTGGCGGGGCGCAACCTGGTTTTGCAGGATTATGCTTCAGGAAGTCGTCTTCTGGTGGATGCAGCGCTGCAGCAGTTATCGATTCAGGTGCAGGTGGTGCAGGAAATTGGTCATCCCGCCACGCTGTTTCCGATGGTGGAAGCCGGTATTGGCATCAGCATTTTGCCTGCGCTGGCGTTACCGCTGCCGGCGGGGCGGAAACTGACGGTGCGACGCCTCTATCCGGAAATCCATCGAAATCTGATGCTGATTAAACGCAAAAATCGCTCTCTGACACCCGCTGCGGAAGCAATCTGGCAGGAAGTGCGCCAACAAGCAGGCCTGCTGGCGCAACAACGTGCTCTCAAACCGGCGTTTTAGACGTAAACGTTGATCTGATTGGTCTCGGTCGGACGGTTAATGCCATCGGCTTTCTGCGCGCTGGTGGCACTTTCCGTCGTGGGCTGCTGTGCTTCTTGTTTCTGTTGTGCTTTTTCTGCTGCCTGCTGCTCGATTTGTGCAATCTGCGCTTCAATCATCTGAATCTGCGATTGCAACATCTGTTCCTGTTCAGATTTTTGCTCATCTGTCAGGGAGTCATCACTGGATAAATCTTTAATTTCTTTGGTGATGCTTTGAATCTGTTTATTCAGGCTGGCAATTTCTGACGTTGAACCGCTACCGCTGCTTGCGGTACTGACACTGCTAACACTTGAGATAGTAGACATGGTTTTCTCCTTGCAATAGACCATTATCGTTATCGGCAAGGGGATAAAACGGCTTGAGCACACAAAGCGTTAAGTGTTTGCAAAGGTTTTGTGAGGGTGGGCAAATAGCAGATAGCAAAAAGGCGCCTTTAGGGCGCCTTTCTACATTGGTGGGTCGTGCAGGATTCGAACCTGCGACCAATTGATTAAAAGTCAACTGCTCTACCAACTGAGCTAACGACCCGAAGTGGTGGGCGATGACGGGCTCGAACCGCCGACCCCC
>NZ_CAJCKS010000078.1:0-22764 GCF_903970985.1 Pantoea sp. ME81
GTCGGGATAGCGACGTGGCTGGGTACTGATTGCCAGTGACGCCACCGCGATGCCCCATTGCAGCGCGGTGGTGATATTCTGCTGATGCAGCAGCGCAGCGAGAAAACCGGCATTAAAGCTGTCGCCTGCGCCAATGGTGTCCACCACGGTGACGGGCTTCGCGGGCTGAGTGATGTGCTGATGTGATTGCCAGCAACCCGCCCCCTGCGCTCCGCATTTCACCACGCAACCGCCACGTCCGCTGAGTCGTTGTGCGAGTTGGGTGGCGGCCACGTTAAGATCCTCCGCGTCCATTAGGCCCAGCGTTTCGAGCTCATTGAGCAGCAGCCAGTCACACAGCGGCAACCATGGCGCCATCTGCTGGCGAACCTCTTCGGTCCAACCCTGCGGCGGCCAACCGGTATCCACGGCGGTGGTAAATCCGCGTTGCTGCAACTCACTCAGTAACAGCGGGTATTCGTTGTAAAGATGCAGGCACAGGAAGGTGCCACACAGCAGCACGATATCGCCTTCATTGGCACGCAGCGGCAGTTGATTCAGCACATCTTCGGCGGTGAGCCGCACGATATGGCCAAGATTACTGAGGAAGGATCGCTCGTGATCGGAGTGCGTCACACCCACGGTGAGTGAGGTTTCACAGTGATAGCGCGTCCAGTAGGCGACGCTGTGCGGGAAGTAACTGCCCAGCCAGGCGCTCAGGCCATCATCACCCTGATTCGCCACCGCACGATGACGCACCTGCATCGCTTCTAACGCTAACGCACAGTTGCCCGCCGATCCGCCCGGTCGCAGTTCGCTGTGATTCATCATCACTTCGGTGCCACGCTGCGGCCAGTGGTCGAGGGTGCCCATAATCAAATCGACGTTAATATTGCCGACCACATACAGCGTGGCGGTAGTGTCCATGTTCATCTTCATCCTTTGCTCCCGCCACTGGCCAGGCCGCTCACCAGCGTTTTCTGCAGCCAGATAGCAATAAACAGCGGTGGCACGGATGCCAGAATCCCGACTGCTGCGATCAAACCATCATCGGTGGCGCGTCCGGCGGTAAAGCCCGCAATCGTCACTGGCAAGGTTTGCGCTGCGATGTTGCTGGTGAACAATAGCGCATAGAAAAACTCATCCCACGCCAGCAACCAGCCAAACAGCGCCGCTGCACCCAACAGCGGTTTTGCCAATGGCAGGGTAATGCGCAGCAGCACCTGCCAGACGCGCAAGCCATCCAGCCGCGCCGCTTGCTCAATATCCTGGGGTAAAGCATCGAACTGGTTTTTCAGCATCCACGTCAGAAACGGCAGGATCAGCGAGCAGTAAACGATGATCAAACCGGGGCGCGTGTTAAGCAGATCAAACTGTTGCAGCAGGAAGTAGAGTGGCAGCACAAACGCCACTGGCGGCACCATATATATAGCGAGCGAGGCAAACAGCCAGCCATCGCGACCACGGTAGCGGGAGAAGCTGAATGCCGCTGGAATGGCCAGCAGCAGACAGATAATCGTCGCCCCGGTTGCCACTAACAGGCTGTTACCCAACGCATGCAGGAACAGCGTGCCGGGTTGGCCGGGTTCCAATGACATCAATCGGCCGTAGCGACTGAAGTCCCACTGGCGCGGCAACCATTCCAGCGGAACCCGCGTGAGATCGCTGGTGGCGCTGACGCTCATCAGAAACAGCCAGCCGATCGGCGCGAGTACGGAAATCGCCACCAGCAGCGCGGCGGCATATTTGGCCGTGCTGCGTAATTTAGCCTTCATACGCGCTCCCTTTGCGGCGCTGACGCCACAATAACAACATGTAAAGCGTGATCAGCACGGCGCACAGCAATGTCATTAACATGGCATAGGCGGCACCGCTGCCTGCGCGCAGATAGCTGAACGACTCCTGATAAACGTAGAAACTCAGGGTCTTGGTGCTATCAACCGGACCACCGCGCGTCATCACGTAGATGATGTCGAAAATCTTGAAGGCATCGATGGTACGCAACACCAGCGCAACGCTCAGCGGACCGACAATGGCCGGGAAGGTGATGGCACGGAAGCGCCGCCAGGCGGATGCGCCATCCAGACGCGCCGCTTCAAACAGATCGTCAGGGATGGATTGCAGCGCAGCCAGCACCAGCAGCGTTACCAGCGGATAGTTTTTCCAGATATCGGCAAACATCACCGCGTTGAGCGCCGAATCCGGCGATCCCAGCCAGCTACGATAGCCATCAATAATGCCCAATTGAGTCAGCAGGGCGTTAATGCTGCCGTAATCGGGGTTAAAGTTGAGACGCCACATCATGGCGTTGACGATAGTTGGCAGCGCCCAAGGCAGAATCACCAGCACGCGCAAAATGTTGCGTCCGGCAAATTTCTGATTCAGTAACAATGCCACCAGCACGCCAATCACACCCTCAAACGCCACCGAGACCACGGTGAAGTAGAGCGTGCGCCACAGCGAAGTTTGGAAATCGGGATCGGTGATGGCGAACAAATAGTTCTCCACACCCACCCAGGCTGGTGCTTCACCGCTGCCAATGAGGGCAGCATCGGTGAAACTCAGCCAGATGGTGCGCAGCAGCGGCCAGGCGGTGAGCAACAGCATTACCAGCAACATGGGTGCTAACAGCACCCATGCCTGCCGTTGTTCGCGTTGACGCAAACTCAGCATGCTAACCCCTTAACGCAAACGCGCCGCACTTTTATCCACGGCCTGCATGGCCGCGTCTGGCGCGGCGCTGCCCACCAGCACTTGCTGCAATTGCTGCTGCAAGGTGTTGGAGAGACGGGAATAATCAGCGGTTTCCGGGCGTGAAAGCATCACGTTCAATGATTTGTCCGCCGCCGCGATCAGGCTTTCCTGATTCTTCAGTACCGCAGGATCCTGATATGAGCTTTTCCAGATGGGCAGGCTTAGGGTAGCGTATTTGTTTTGAACCGGTTGCGAAGTCATGTAGCTGATGTATTGCCACGCCTGGTCACCGTGGGTGCTGCCTTTGGCGATGCCGAGCCCCATCGAACCGTTCACCGCACCAAATTTACCCGGCGCATCGCCTGGTGCCGGAACGATACCCACCTGACCGGCCACTTTGCTCTGCTTCGGATCGTTAGCCATGTTGTACATATAGGTCCAGTTCAGCGCGAACGCGGCGTCGCCGTTGGAGAAGGCTTTGCGCACATCCTCTTCCAGATATTCGCGTGAGGCTGGGTTACTCAGCCCTTCATCCAGCGAACTCTTCATCAGCTTGACCGCCTGCAATGAGGCCGGGCTAGAGAAATCGAGCTTGCCGTTGTTATAGAATTTGCCGCCAAAGCCAGATACCAATGTGGTGTAATCACACACCAGCGCTTCCGCCTGCGACCAGCTCCACACCAGTGGATATTTGACGATGTTCTTTTGTTTGATGATGCGTGAGTCATCAATCACCTGTTGCCAGGTTTGCGGCGGGGTGGTGATCCCGGCTTTCTCCAGCATCGCTTTGTTGTAATAGAGGTATTTAGTATCAAGGATCCACGGCATGCCAAGGGTTTTGCCGTTATAGACCACGGTGTTCATTGCGCCGGGGAAGATCTTCTCTTTTTCGTCTGCGGCGATACGGCTGCTGACGTCCTGCAGCAGATCAAATTTGGTGAATTCCGCCGGCCAGATGGCATCGAACAGCACCACGTCATAACCGTTACCGCCTGCACCACGTGCTGCGACAATTTTGTCATGCAGCGCTTCGTACGGCACAAACTCCAGATTCACCTGCACATCCGGATGCGCTTTCTGGAACTCCTGCGTCATGGCGCGAATATCATTTTCGCTGTAAGCCGCCTGAGTCATAAACAGCGCATTGAGGGTGGTTGCGGCTGCCGCGCTACCGGCGCTGGCTAACATCACCGCGATGGCACAGCCTTTCAATGTGGTCGAAAACCGGATTTTCATAACATTTTCCGCCTTGATGCAAGAAGAGGGTGTTTAATTAAATCAATTTGATTGATTTAATAACGCGCACAGGTTGTCAGGTTGCTGCAGCTGACATCAATGAGCTAAAGCAAGTGACGTGCCAGGGCATAAATCTCGTTTGCCGCTGGACACTACTCTGCACAGATTTTTGCTGATGTCAGGTAAACAGGTTGTAAATTGTGTCGCCGATCATAGATATTGATGCGCTGGCAGTCGCGGGCGTGAAAAGAGGGAAGCGGGATGAAAACATCAGGAACCAATCTGGAGCATGCGCGCGCGCACAACCGTCGTGTGATCATCGAAGCGATCCGCCTGCATGGTGAATTGACGCGGGCTGAGCTGGCGCGACTCACCGCCTTAACCCCGCAAACCGTCTCCAATATCGTGGCTGAACTGGAAGCCGCCGAACTGCTTACCAGCCGCCAACCGCGCAAGCAGGGGCGTGGGCAACCGGCGATTCCGGTAATCCTCAATCCAGCCAGTGCGTTCTCCATTGGCATTCATCTCGACCACCAAACCTTACTAATCGTGCTAGTGGATCTCACCGGTGAGATTCACTTCCGTCGCCTTATCCTGGTGCAAAAACCGGAACCTGATGCCACTTTAGCGCGCATTGCAGAGGTGCTGGCAGAGATCAAAACGCAACTCGGTCACCGCTGGCAGAAAGTCCTGGGGATCGGCGTAGTGATGCCGGGTCCGTTTGGCGTTGAGGGGATTTCCTCGGTGGGTCCCACTACCTTGCACGGCTGGGAGTCGGTCGATATCGAAGCAAGGCTGGCCGAAATGAGCGGCGTGCCGGTCACGCTGGAGAACGATGCCACGGTAGCGGCGATTGGGGAGCGTTTCCACGGCGTTGCGCGCCATCTCAACTCGTTTATTTATCTCTACATCGGCACTGGATTAGGCGCTGGCATCATCATGGATGGTCATGTTTACAGCGGCCATGCCCACAACGCCGGAGAAATCGGGCATGTGGTGGTAGAACCGGGGGGACGTGAATGCTATTGCGGCAATCACGGTTGCCTCGAACGCTATGTATCACTGCAGGCAGCCTATGAATTCTGTGGGCTGGACCCGATGACCGCGTTGCCGGACGACCTGCTGGAAGTCGATCCCGCCGTATTTGATCGCTGGATTGATACCGTGCTGACGCCATTGCGTCAGGGCATCAATATGCTGGAGTGCATTTTCGATGCGGAGAGCGTGATCATCGGCGGCATGATGCCCGCCGCACTGCTGGATAAAATCATTCAGCGCTTACCACCGCTCTATCAGTCTGTGCGCGGGCGTTATCTCACCGGCTCGCGCCTGAAAACCGGCTTAACCGGCAGTGATACTGCTGCGTTGGGGGCGGCGGCGTTGCCGATTTTTGACGAGTTTAATCCGCAGTTTCAGGTGTTGATGAAATAAGGACAACAATGCGCAGGCAAGACCCATTCCTGCCCTTAAATGACGTTGAAACAACGGAAATCCTGACTTGCCATCTGCCAGAATACTGTTCCTGACGCCTGCGCTGCGGCAGGTGACTTGACAAGATTTAACTTGCGAAAAATACGCTCAACTTTTGCTGCTCCCGACCGTGCTCATCCATATTATCCGCCGCCAGCCAGGCCGATATCGCATGCTTCACCTGCGGCCATTCACCATCAATTATCGACAGCCAGTCGGTATCTCGATTGCGTTGTTTGCGTGTCATTGCCTGGCGGAAACGCCCTTCATAAGTGAAGCCAAGACGTTCCGCTGCCCGACGTGAGGCGAGGTTAGTGGAATCACAGCGCCAGGCGACCCGGCGGTAGCCCAGCTCAAATGCCTGTTTCAGTAACAAGTAGATCGCTTCACTGCCCAGCACGTTACGCTGCATCAGCGGCGACCAGGTGACATGACCAATCTCAATCGCACCGTTCTGGCCGTCAATATTGGCGAAACATACCGCACCAACCGCTTGCTGAGTGCGGTGGCCGATCACTGCGTAACTCACCAATCCGCTGTCCTGGCATTTTCCACTGACCCAACTTTCCATCTCTGCCAACGAGGCGGGCTGTGTCGCGCCCAGCCAGGTCCAGTCCCGATCGTCTGGTGCGCTTGAGAAGGCGGCAAACAAGGCGGCGCTGTGTGCAATATTTAACGGTACAAGCGTGGAGAAGCGGCCATTAAGCGGAATAGCAGGTGGCGAGGCTAGCGGCTGCCAATCTGGCAGAGCAAAACCCACTGGCTGACCATATTGGTTTAGTTGCGTCATCGTCTGTCCTTAACTTGATTGAAGAAAACCGGCCACGGCATGTTGCGTCAGTTGCGATAACATCTGTTGCGCCGGGTCTTCAGGCTGATGCTGTAACAATGCAATGCCCATATGACCAGGCGATGGCAATCGGGCATTGAGGGGAGACAAATAGCCAGGTAATCCAATGTGGCTGCGCAAGGTTACTCCCAATCCGGCTTGCACGGCAGCCCAGACGCCGCTAAGGCTGTGGCTGGTAAACACCACGCGCCATGCAATGCCCGCTTGTTCCAATACTGTGATAGCACGTGTGCGCATCAGACAAGGCGCCTCAAACATGACTAATGGCAGAGCTTCGCCTCGTTTCAGCACATCCGAAATATCCAGGGTTTCTGCGCCAATCCATGTCAACGCTGTCTGTCCCATTAGCTGACTTTGTGCAGGTAAATCATCACCTTGCCACAGTAAGGCCATATCAAGGCTTTTGTCCGCCATCGCCTGAAGTAGCGGTTGATTACGATCCACGCGGGCACTGATGCGCACCCCAGGATGCTGGCGGCTGAAGGGACCAAGAATGCCGGGCATCAGCGATTCGCCAAAATCCTCTTGCATGCCGATGCGCACATCGCCCTGCAACAGTTCCCCGCGCACCGCGCGCCAGGCTTCATCATTCAATGCGATTAAACGCCGGGCATAACTCAGCAGCATTTCCCCACCCGCCGTCGGCACTAAATGGCGACCGCGCTTAGTGACCAGCGCCATTCCGCACTGCTGCTCCAGTTTTTTCAGCTGTGCACTGACAGCAGAGGTCGACCGGCAAAGCTGCTGCGCCGCCAGCGCGAAGCTGCCACATTCAATACCCAGTACAAAACTGCGCAGGGCATCACTATCGAGTGATACCGGAAGCTTTTCCATCATCATCCTCTAAATCAGGATTGTTGTTCCTGAATAATATGATTTTCAGGATTGTAGCGGTGCAACACAATCACTGCCTACCCCCGCAGGAGAAAACCATGAGTCATTCATTGGATCGAGAGTCATTAGAACGTGTTGCACCGAAACTAGCAGAACTGACGCAGCAGGTATTATTTGCTGATATCTGGCAGCGTAGCACGCTGACACCACGCGAGCGCAGTTTGATCACGCTGGCGACGTTAACTGCACTGGGTCGCGATCGGCAACTGCCCTGGCATTTGCACTTTGCGGTGCAAAACGGATTAAGTCAGGAGGAGTTGGTAGAACTTTTCACTCATTTGGCGTTTTACGCCGGTTGGCCAGCTGCGGTGAGTGCGCTCACTGTGCTTGAACAGGAGTCTATCTAATGCCCTTTACCCGGATAACCGTGCGTCACGGCTGGAACGAAGCCGATTTAAAAGTCTTGTCTGATACACTGCATGAGGTGCTGGTGGCGGAATTTAACGTGCCGCTGCGCGATCGTTTCCAGGTGATTGAAGTATTGCCAGAACAACGCCTGATTTATGATGCACACTACCTGAGTGACGGGCGCAGTGAGCGCTATGTGCTGCTGCATATTGTGGCTGGCAAGACGCGCAGTGAAGCGCAGAAACGCAAGACGTACCAGAGATTAAGTGAACAATTCCATGAACGGTTGCAGCTAAGCCCGGCGGATTTAATGGTCATCATCCAATATACCAACGCCGAAGACTGGAGCTTTAGCGGCGGTAAAATGTTTGTATTGGGAATGATTCCAAAGGATTAGTGGTGATTATGGCAACACCGCTAAGCGCGTCAACAGGAAGGTGCGCATCTGTGCGCACCTACAAAATTAAGGAACCTCGATGCAGCCAAACCTACGCGAAGTCGCAGTCAAGAACGTTGAAATCGGTAGTAACGTTACGATTTACCAGCCTGCGAACGTTTATGGCTGCACCCTGCAAGACGATGTCTTCATCGGTCCGTTTGTCGAAATCCAGGCACATACGGTGATTGGAAGAGGCACAAAAGTGCAGTCGCACACCTTTATCTGCGAATACGTTAGCGTGGGTGAAAACTGCTTTATTGGTCACGGCGTGATGTTCGCCAACGATATGTTCCGGGATGGCCAACCCAATGCCGATCGAGAAAGCTGGGCGCGCATCACGCTGGGTAACAACGTCTCAATCGGCAGTGGCGCGAGTATTTTGGCGGTCAGCATCTGCGATGGCGCGGTCATCGGCGCGGGCAGTGTGGTGACGAAAGACATCACGCAGAAGGGCGTTTACGCCGGAAACCCGGCGCGTTTAATGCGTCTGCTTTAACTCTCCATCACCCAATGCCCGGCGCTCACCTCGCGATAGCGTCGCGTTTCTGGCACAAACCCCAGTGCGCGCACCGGGCTTTTCAGCTCGCTAACGTCCATATGGCGCTTGAGATGACGTCGAGCTGGATCAGGCACCGGCACCGATGACAATAACTTGCGCGTATAGTCATGTTGCGGATTCTCAAAGATAGCCGCGCGTGGACCGATTTCAACAATCTCGCCCAACAGCATCACCGCCACGCGATGGCTGATGCGCTCTACCACCGCCATATCGTGCGATATAAACAAATACGACAAGCCAAGGCTGCTCTGCAGATCCAACAGCAGATTAATAATCTGCGCTTTGACAGTCACATCCAGCGCAGAGACGGATTCATCGGCAATAATCATTTTGGGGTCGAGCATCAATGCACGGGCAATACAGATGCGCTGGCGCTGACCGCCGGAAAACTCATGTGGATAACGTTTCATCATCGCCGAAGACAAACCCACACGTTCCATCAACTCCGCCGCCTTTTCCCGAGCAGCCTGTTTACTGCCGAGCTGATGTTGCAGATAAGGCTCGGTCAGGGCTTCGAGAATCGACATCCTTGGATTAAGGCTGGCGAACGGGTCCTGAAATATCATCTGCATCGCCCGACGTAACTGGCGCAGTTCGCTGGAGGAGAGATTTAGCACGTCATAACCGTCGAAAGCGATCTCGCCGGCATCGGCTTTCACCAGTCGGGTGAGGGAGCGACCGGTGGTGGATTTTCCACAGCCGGATTCACCGACCAGCGACAAGGTTTCGCCGGGCATCAAATCGAATGAGATATTTTCCACCGCATGTACCGCGCCGGTTTTGCGGCTTAACAAACCTTCGTGGATGCTGAACCGGGTGCTGAGGTTTTTCACCGACAGCAGCGGCTGTTGCGAAGCGGGGCGCTCAGGTAGCAGTGCCACCGCATCACCTTTCAGCGCAAACTTCTGCGGCCCCGAAATGCCACGCATCGCGCCGAGCTGCGGCACGGTAGCGATCAGCGTGCGCGTATAATCCGCCGCTGGCGCCGAGAAAATGTCCGCCGTGGTGCCCGTTTCCATCACATCACCCTGATACATTACCAGCGTGCGATCCGAAACTTCCGCCACCACGCCCATATCGTGGGTGATAAACAGTACCGCGGTGCCTTCCTCTTCCTGCAATGTCTTAATCAGGTCAAGAATTTGCCCCTGGATGGTGACATCCAGTGCGGTCGTCGGCTCATCGGCGATGAGCAGTTTTGGCCGCAACGCCAGCGCCATGGCGATCATCACACGCTGGCGCATGCCGCCGGAAAAGTGATGCGGATAATCATCGAAGCGTTTAGCGGCATTAGGAATGCGCACTTTCTCCAGCAGCTTCACCGTCTCTTCCCGCGCCGCCCGCTTACTGATGTTGCGATGGTTGATCAGGACTTCAGCGATCTGGTGACCAATGGTGAAAGAGGGGTTGAGGCTGGTCATCGGCTCCTGAAAAATCATCGCCACGGCGTTGCCACGAATATCGCGCATCGCTTTTTCGCTCAGATTCAGTAGGTCCACGCCGTTCAGCAGCACTTTGCCGGTCACGCGCGCGTGGCGCATATTCAGCAAGCGCATAATCGCCATCGACGTCACGCTTTTGCCCGAACCCGACTCCCCCACAATCGCCAGCGTCTCACCGGCGTTGATGGTCATCGATACGTTCTTCACTACCTCACGCCACTGATCGTCATGACGAAACGCAACGGTGAGGTTTTCCACCTGCAGAACTGGCTCGCGACTCATTTGGCCGCCACAAAGCGAGCCGAACGGGTGCTGACCGGCAGAAATTCAAAGTCAGTGTCGAAAGGATAGGCAGGCTGCAGTTTACGTTTTCGCTCCAGACGTTCGACGTACTGATCCACCACGCCTTCAGACAGCGCCATCAAGTTAGGATTAGCAAGTGGTGCCAGTTCCGGTGACAGATAACCCGATTTCACCACCACAATTTTTGCCTGCGCAGGATGAAGCCCCAGCAATTCAAAATCAGCGATATTGTGATAAGGGCGACGACGATCGGCGACCACCACCGTAATGCCGCCGGTTTTCAGCAGCGCCTGTTTAGCCAGCGAACGCGCATCATCACTCACCCGCAGGACTTCAAATTCTGCGGTAACTTTCCCCCCTGCGGGATCGAGCGTGGCACCGATCGTCAGAGTGAGTTTCGCCCCAACGCCTGCCGCAAAAGCAGCATCAGTGGCCGGTTTATCGGTGATTCCGGCGACGATCACATCCTGCGCGCCCTGGCGAATCAACTCTGCCAGCAGATTGGCACGATCGCCCACGCCACCACCGGTCGGGTTATCGCCCGAGTCGGCCAAAATCACCGGTGCAGTTTCACTGGCGATGGCCATTTTCACGCACTCTTCGGTGCTGCCTGTGACGCAGCCGAAGACAAACTCGTCGCGCGCCTGCCAGTATGCCAACGCCAGTTTTGCTGCCTGTTCGGAAAGCACATCGGCGTCGGTACCGGTCATGATCGCTGCCGCAGTGGCGCGCGGTTCATCGGCCCAGACATAGCCGACCATCAGCGACGCATCCCAAATGTGGTCGATTTCATTGATACCCGGTAAACGCGCATACAAACTTTTTGCCGGTTCATCTTCGGTACTGGTGCGCTCACCGGGCAGCACCACCGGAATCGGTGCCCAAATCACACCGGGTTTCACGCCGCTTTGCAGGCTTTTCACCAGCATCGACACGGATCGACGCATGGTTTCTTCCACATCGATGTGCGGCGCCGTGCGATAGGTGGAGAACATATCAATGGCATCGATGATGCGCTGCGTCACGTTGCCATGCAGATCGTAACTGACGGTGATCGGACAATCCGGGCCGACCAGTTCGCGCGTGGCAGTAATCCAGTCACCTTCGGCATCTTCCATCCCTTCCACATACACCGCGCCGTGCATGGCGAGGTAGATGCCGTCCACCGGCAGCTGTGCTCGTAGACGGGTGAGAAAATCCTGCCTGAAGTCATCATAAGTGACCCGCGCCACCGGACCACCGGCGATGGCGCGCGCATGGAAGGTCGGCAGAAATTCGGCATCGTAATCCTGCAGGAAAGCAAAGTAGGGGTTGGTCAGCAGATCGTCACCGCGCACGATGCGGAAGTCGTCGGCATAGTTCAGCACCGGGTTATACGTACTACACTCCGTATGAATGCCACCAAAAGCAATGCGCATACAGCCTCCGCTAGTCGGGTAATTGAATGATAAATCGATATGCCGCCACGCTTGCCGCGGCGCGCGCCCAGCTCTGTTCGCTGATCACGATGCTGGAAATCGGGGTTTTGCCCATGATCGACGGCAACACGTGGCTATCAATGGATTGCATCACCACGGTTTTCAGTAAGCCGTCAAAAGCATCGGGTTGATGTGCGATGACGATCAATTCGGGATCGTTCATCTGAATAATGTTGGCGATCGAGAGGCCCAGCGCGTGACCAGCCTGATGCAGAATGGCGATGGCGGCACTGTTGCCTTTCACCGCCAGCGCTTCCAGTTCGGCGATGGTTTGGCTCTCCAGTGCTTTATCGCGCATGCTCTCGCGAATCGCGGTCAGCGAGGCGAGAGTATCCAGGCAGCCGCGTTTGCCGCATCGGCAAGGGCGGCCGCCGGGTTCGATGGTGCAGTGGGCGATTTCACCGGCCCCGCCGTGTGCGCCGCGATGCAGTTGGCCCTGGAAGAAGTGTGCGGAACCGATGCCGTCACCATGGGAAATCAGGGTGAAGTTGCGCGCTTTTTTCGCCACGCCGAAGATCTTCTCGCTGACGGCCAGCGCTTTGGCATCGTTCTCCAGCGAGACATCAAGGCCGGTTTGCTGTTTGAGCATGTCGGCCAGCGGGACATGCTTCCAGCCCAGCAGCGCTGATTGCACGCAAATTGCCTGATTTTCATCGACAAATCCGGAGAGCGTAACGCCCAGGCCAATTAATTGATCGGCTGAAATGCCTTTCTGCGCAATCAAATCGGGAATCGCTGCCGCTAGCGTCGCACTCAGCTGTTGGGGATCAGGATCGAGTGGCATGTGCGTGCTCGCCAGCACCAGTCCATGCATATCAATCAGCACTAAAACGACGTACTCGCCGAGCAGCGAAGCGCCGAGAAAATAGGCGCTGTCAGCACGCATTTTTAATAATACTGATGGCCGACCCTGACCGCTGGATTCCGCCAGGCTCTCTTCCAGTAATCCGGCATTCAGCATCTCTTTGACCAGTGGGCTAATCGCGGCTTTGCTCAACTTCATATTTTCCGCAATAGCAGTGCGGCTCATGCCGTGCGAGGCAATAAGCAGACGCAAAATTTGCTGCTGGTGGGCATTGAGCATGTTGGTTCTCACTGCATTAGCGATATGACCTGACAATAATGAGGCTGGAAAACAAATTCAACGATATTTAGTTAATTCTCTGAACGCAGATCTAACTATAAGTAAAATATATGAACTTACATATTGGCTTTTGTTCAGAGAGTGTGCCTTATATAGCGTTGTTAATTCACCTAACATTTCAATGATTCATTGAGGGCCTTCATGCAAAGCACATTCAAGCATTTAAAGGTACTGACGCTGGCCGGTTGTATCATGGCGTCACTGGCAAGCTCGGCGGCAATGGCCAGCCAGCTGGTGATTATGCAAAACGAACCGCCACGCAGCATGGATCCGGGCAACCAGACCGCTACCTTTACCGGCACGGTGCTCGATCCCATGTATGAAGGCCTGACGCGTCTGGGTGATGACGGCAAGATTATCCCTGCGCTGGCGCTCTCCTGGAGTGCGGATAGCAGCGGATTGCACTGGACATTCAAGCTTCGCCCCAATGTGAAATTCCACGACGGCACGCCGTTTAATGCCGATGCGGTAGTGGAAAACTTCCAGCGCCATTTGGATACCAAACGCGGTCTGGCGGGCAGCGGTAAAGTTCGCACCTTTATTCAGGATGTGAAGAAAACCGATGATTTAACGGTTGAGTTTGAGCTGAAAAAAATCAATCCGGCCTTTTTAACCGTGCTGGCATCGAGACCAGGATTAATGGTCAGCCCTACCGCAGATAAAGCAGGCAGCATCAATAATAAGGCGGACGGCACCGGGCCGTATAAGCTGGAACAATATAAATCTGGCGAATATGTGCTGGAGAAAAAGAACAGTGATTATTGGGGTAAATCAAACGGCCCTGATGAAATTAAATGGACGTGGAGCAGTGAGCCTTCCGTGATGAATATGGCGCTGCAATCCGGCCAGGTCGATATTATTAATCCGGTACCGCCGCAATTCGCCGGAATGTTGAAAAACAATGCTAACGTGAATTTGAAACAGTCGCCGGGCGCGGCCGTGTTCTGGGTGGATCTTAATACGCAAAGTAAAGCGTTGAGCGACGTGCGCGTGCGTCAGGCTCTGAACTTTGCTACCGATCAGCAGGCGCTGGTGAAAGCCATCATGTTTGGTTATGCACAGCCGGCTAACTCCTCGCTGGCACCGGTTGATGCCAACTACGACAAGAGCCTGAAGGATTACCCTTACGACGTGCAGAAAGCCAAAGAACTGCTGAAAGCGGCAGGTTACCCGGATGGCTTCAGCATGTCGATTGCGGTTCAGGCACCGGATGCGCGCACCGCGCAGGTGTTGCAGGGGCTATGGGCGAAAATCGGCGTGAAGTTGAATGTGCGCCAGATGGAAAGCGGTGTTTGGACCAAAGCCGCCTTCGCCGATGCCAAAGAGAAAGCCCAGCAGGGCACTGATGCGGTATTGGCGTCGTGGTCATCCGGTTTGTACGGTTCTGACTTGCAACTGCGCCCGCTGTATCACAGCGCCAGCTTTGCACCGGGTGGCGCGAATCTCGGCTTCTTCAGCGATAAGCAAACTGATGACCTGATCGATACCGCCGCTTCCACGCTTGACGATGCGAAACGCAAAGATCTCTATTTCCAGGCACAGAAACAGATCAGCGGGCTGGCTCCGCAGGTGCTGCTGTTTTATCAGGATGATCTCTATGCCTCGCGCAAAAACATCAGTGGCGTCACCATGCAGCCTGGCGGACAGATTGTGGTTCGTGACGCAGTGAAGAACTGATTGATGAAAGCGTACGTTGCGAAAAAGGTGCTCTCGCTGCCGCTGATTATTTTCGGCGTGTCGATCATCGTATATATCGCCATCCGCGCGTTGCCGGGCGATCCGGCACGCCTGATGGCGGGCCCGGAAGCGCCGCAGGAAGCGGTGGATAACATGCGCATCCGGCTGGGTTTGGATCAGCCGCTGCCGCTGCAGTACATCAAATTTGCTACTGAAGCACTGCACGGCAATCTGGGGGAATCGTTGCAGTCACAGCGCCCGGTGATCACCGAAATCAGCGAGCGTTTGCCTTACACCTTATCGCTGGCGGCACTGGCCTATCTGTTGGCGATTGCCATCGGCGTGCCTGCGGGCATGACCGGGGCGATCTATCGCCAGCGTATTCCCGATCAAATCGTGATGGTGCTGACCATTGCGGGCGCATCGATAGCCAACTTCTGGCTCGCGCTGCTGGCGATGAACTACTTTGCGGTGGAACTCGGCTGGCTGCCGCTGTTGGGCGCGGACACATGGAAAAACTACGTGATGCCGACCGTCACGCTGGCGATTCTGCCGATGGCGATGATTGCCCGCATGACGCGCTCCAGCATGCTGGATGTGCTGAGTCAGGACTATATTCGCACCGCCAAAGCCAAAGGCTTATCGTCGGCGAATATTCACTGGAAACATGCGCTGCGCAATGCGCTGATCCCGATAGTTACCATCGTCGCGCTTAACTTCGGCAGCCTGATTGGTGGCGCCGTGGTCACTGAATCGGTGTTTAACTGGCCCGGGATTGGCCGCCTGTTGGTGGACTCGGTGAAGTATCGTGACTACCCGGTGATTCAGGGCGTCACGTTAGTGGCGGTTACCGGCGTGGTGCTGATGAACCTGGTGGGTGAAATATTGATTGGCCTGCTCAATCCCAAAATAAGGTTCGACTGATGAACAGCCTCGATACCTCTTTGCTGCCGACACGATCGCGCCGTCGCCAGTTCCTGCGCATGCTACAGAACAATCCGTCGATAGCGATTGGCGGCGGATTGGTACTGCTGGTGGTGCTGGCCGCGGTGTTAGCGCCACTGTTAACCCATTGGGATCCGATCGAACAGGATCTGCTGAACACCTTGCAGGCTCCCTCTGCTGCGCACTGGTTTGGCACGGACGACTATGACCGCGACATCTTCGCCCGCGTGATTTATGGCGCGCGCATCACGCTGTTCGAGGTTTGTCTGAGCGTCGCGATTTCGATGGTGATTGGCATTCCCCTTGGCATCATCTCCGGTCTGGCAGGACGCAAAATCGATGCGCTGATTATGTGGGTGATGGATATTATTTTCGCCTTTCCTGGCATCGTACTGGCGATTTTGATCGTCAGCGTGCTGGGCGAGGGACTGGCCAATATGCTGATTGCCATATCGCTATTCTCGATTCCGGTCTATGCGCGCCTCAGTCGTAACCTGACGCTCGGCCTGAAAAACATGGAGTACATCGAAGCCGCACATATGTTGGGCGTGCGCTATCCGCGCATCATCACCCATTACATACTGCGTAATTCAATCGGACCGCTGATTGTGCAATCGACGCTGACGGCGGGCGCAGTGGTGCTGTCGGCGGCCAGCTTGTCTTTTCTGGGGTTAGGCGTGCAACCGCCGATGCCGGAGTGGGGGACCATGATGAGTGATGGGCGCAACTTCCTTGGGCTGAATATTTATGTGTCGCTGTTCCCCGGACTGGCGATTTTGATTACTGTGCTTGGCTTTAATGTGCTGGGCGACGGCCTGCGTGATGTGATGGATAAACGTTTATGAGTACAACACCGGCAGTGATCTGCCTCGATCTGGGCGGTTCGTTCGTTAAGCTGGGTGTGATGGATGCGCAGCAGCAGCTCACTATCCTCGATCAGCAAAAAATCCCGGCAGACAACTGGCCGGATTTTACCGCGCTGGTGAGCCGTATGATTCAACAACATCAGCTGCACTTCAGCACGGATTCACCGTTGGCAATCTCCACTGCGGGCATCGTGGCACCCGATAGCGGCGAGATGTTTGCCAGTAATATCCCAGCCTTTCATCAACGCAACCTCAGCCAGGCGCTGGGCGAGTTACTGCAACGTAAAGTGATCGTGCATAACGATGCGGACTGCTTCACTTTCGCGGAAGCGCAGGCAGGTGTGGGCAAAGGGCACAAAGTGGTGTTTGGCGCGATCCTCGGTTCCGGCGTTGGCGGCGGTTTGGTGGCGGATGGGCGTATTATTACCGGACAGAATGGCTTAACCGGCGAGTGGGGCCATGGCCCGATTACACTCACCGAAGTTGAAATTGAGGGCGAAACTATTCGCTTGCCGCGCCAGTCTTGCCCTTGTGGGCAGAAAGGCTGTCTGGATAGCTACGGCGGCGCGCGCGGGCTGGAGAATCTGCATCGCACTTTGCATAACGTTAATGCGAGCAGCATCGACATTATCGCCGGGTGGCAACAGCAGGAAGTGCAGGCTAATCGCACGGTTCAGGTGTGGTTACAACTGGTAAGTCAGCCGCTGGCTTACACCATCAATATTACCGGTGCATCGCTGGTGGCGGTGGGCGGCGGATTGGCTTCGGTGACAGCGTTGATGGAAGCATTGAATGAGGAAGTGCAGCGTTATGTGTTGCGCAGCACTCAGCATCCTTTGGTGGTGCCCGGCGCGTTTGCGCATAACGGTGGAATGATCGGCGCGGCGCTGCTGGCGCGGCAGGTTGCTTAACGAAAATGCACACACTGCAGCGGTGCCAGTCAACATACCCTTGCTTTGCGCCGTGATGGGCGCAAGGCGGCTAATCAACGATTAATTAGCAGCCACATAATTCTCTGCCATCGAATTTTCATCTAAATCAGTTATCATGTGACGCTAAATCCTTTCAGTCTCAACGATGGTGGCCTTCAATGCCGCCACGATTGTGATTGGATTCTTCACCTGCGTTACTGGAAAACCATGTCATCTGCACAACCTCAACTTAATCAGCTGCCGGAGCAGGCATCGCTGCCGCGTGCCAGTGTGCTGAAAGCGCTGTTTGCGCTCGGCACCGGTGGCTTTGCCATTGGTACCGGCGAATTCGTCATCATGGGCCTGCTGCCCGATGCCGCCACCGGCCTCAATGTTTCTATCCCTACTGCAGGCCACCTGATCAGTATCTACGCGCTGGGCGTGGTGATCGGCGCGCCGCTGTTGGCCGTGCTCGGCGCTCGCGCCTCTCGTCGTAATTTCCTGATGACGCTGATGGGTCTGTTTGCCGCAGGTAACCTGTTTAGCTCGATTGCTCCGGGTTACTACTCGATGCTGCTGGCGCGTTTCCTCGCCGGTTTCCCGCACGGCACGTTCTTTGGTGTCGCCGCATTGGTCGCTGCTGGATTGGTGGAGCGCAGAAAACGTGCTCAGGCCGTTTCGATGGTGCTATTTGGCCTGACGATCGCCAACCTGCTTGGCGTGCCTGCGGTTACCGCGATTGGACAGGTGTTTGGCTGGCGTGAAGCGTTCGCCATTGTGGGCGTATTAGCGCTGTTGACCATGGTGCTGGTGGGCATGTGGGTGCCGAACGTGGCGGGTGACAAAACCGCCAGTCCGTTGCGTGAACTCTCGGCGCTGACGCGCAAGCAGGTGTTGCTGACGCTGGCGATTGGTGCGATCGGCAGCGGCGGCTTGTTCTCGGTGTTCAGCTACGTGAAACCTACGCTGACCGAACTGGCACAAATGCCAGTGAGTTGGATTCCGGTGGTGCTGGCGCTGTTTGGACTCGGCATGATTATCGGCAACGTGGTGGGGGGGCGTCTGGCGGATCGTGGACTGGAGAAAACCATTCGTATGGTGCTGATCTGGTCGGTGCTGGTGCTGAGTGCCTTTGTGTTCACCGCGCACTATGCGTTTGCCGGTTCACTCAACGTGATGCTGGTCGGTACCATGGTGGCGCTGGCGAGCGTGCTGCAAATCCGTTTAATGGATGTGGCGGGCGATGCGCAAACTATGGCGGCGGCGTTGAATCACTCAGCATTTAACCTGGCGAATGCGCTCGGCGCATGGCTGGGTGGTGTGACCATTTCTGCGGGCCTTGGCTGGCAGTCAACCGGTTGGGTCGGTGCGATTCTGGCGGTGTTGGGCTTGTTGATTCATGGTATCGCGGTGCGCGATGCACGGAGAAAGTCGATTACGTTTGCGCATGAAAGCGCCTAGTTGATTCTTATCGGGCGGCCATCAGGTCGCCCGTTTTATTATCCTGCCAACTTTTCCTGCAAAAACGCCATAAACACCCGATTCACTTCGCTGCGCTGACGATGCTGTGGATAGAGCGCGTTCAGGTTGAGTGAGGAAGGCTGCCACTCATCCAGCACGGTCATCAAATCACCGCTGGCTAAGGCCGGTGCCACGATAAACTCCGGCAGTAGAATCAGCCCCAATCCAGCCACTGCCGCATCACGCAGCATCTCGCCGTTATTGCTCACCATCGGGCCTTGCACCGCCATCACCTTGCGTTGTTCACCGTTAAACAATTCCCAGCCGGTCTGGCTTTCACGGCCGTAACGCAAACAAGCGTGTTTGAGCAGATCCTCGGGTTCACGTGGTGCGCCCGCGCCCTGAATGTATGACGGGCTGCCACAGATCACGCGGCGAAACACGCCCAGGCGTTTGGCGATCAGGCTGGAATCGGGCAGGGTGCCAATGCGGATCGCCATATCAAAGCCTTCACCGACCATATCGACGTAGCGGTCCGCCAGCTCCACCTGGAACTGCAATCCGGGGTGCTGACTGAGGAACTCGGCGATATACGGTGACAAATGGCTGATGCCAAACGACATCGGAACACTAAGACGAAAGCTGCCCTGTAACACCTGTTGCCGGCCAGATACCGCCTGCTGGGCTTCCTGCACATCATCGAGAATACGTTGCGCATGTTGGGCAAAGAGCTGGCCGTTATCCGTCACCGACAGTTTGCGCGTGTTGCGATTCAGCAGGCGTGCGCCGAGTGTCTCCTCAAGTGCAGCAATACGGCGGCTGACGTATTGCTTCGACAGCATCAACTGTTCGGCGGCGGCGGTGAAGTTACCGGCTTTAATGACGGCGACGTAAATACGAAGATCTTCTATCTGCATATTGTCCACTTTTCGGTGACAGTCATTGTCAGGTTAGCGCATTGTTGGGCAAATTAGTTTACGTATACTTATCCTCATTCGGAAGGGCAAGCGTCTTTCCACCGCACATTTGAGGAGCAAACCATGATTGAACAACGTCTGTCAGAACAACGCGGAGTGGGTGACCACGGTTGGCTGAATTCGCATCATACTTTTTCCTTCGCGAATTACTGGGATCCTAAACAGACCGGCTTCTCCGATCTGCTGGTGATCAATGACGACCGTGTCGCACCGGGTCGTGGCTTTGGTGCGCATCCACACAACAATATGGAGATCATCTCCTATGTGCTGGACGGCGCGCTGGAGCATAAAGATTCAATGGGCACCGGCTCGGTGATCGTCCCCGGTGATGTGCAGTTGATGAGCGCGGGTAGCGGTGTGACGCACAGCGAGTTCAACCACTCGAAGAGCGATAACGTGCACTTCCTGCAAATCTGGATTGTACCGGGCGAGCACAATACCCAGCCGGGCTATCAGCAGATCTCCGTGCCAGAGAGCGAGAAACGCGGGCAACTGCGTTTGATTATCTCGCCGGAGGGGAAAGAGGGCAGCCTGAGCGTACGTCAGGATATCCGCATCTATGCCGGTTTCTTTGATGGTGCTGAGCAGCAGACTTTCGCACTGGATGCCGATCGTTACGCCTATATTCATGTGGCGCGCGGCAGCATCGAAGTGAATGGTGTGAAATTCAAAGAAGGTGACGGTGCGCGAGTGCGTAATGATAGCGCATTGCACTTCGCCCAGGGCGATAACGCAGAGGTGCTGCTATTCGACCTGCGTCCGCTGGAAGTGAATCATCCACAGCGTTAAAACAAGCCAGGGCGTCTTAACGGACGCCCTGAAGCATATGCGTTTTAGTTCTTAACGCTGCCATGAATGAGCAACATACTGCTGCATGTGGCTCGTTCTGGCCGGTTTGCTTTAGCTTAAGTGAGCTTTCAATCAAGCTTCCATCTTGATGGGGAGTGGTCGAAGGGACGGACCAGGGTTCGCCCCTCATCAGCACCGCCTTACAACAGCGACTGCGGTGCGACCGGTTTGCCGGTTTTCAATGACTCCAGCGCTGCATCCGCCAGCAACAACGCCTGCAACCCATCATTCCCGCCAGGGTACTGGCCTTCGCCTTTTGCCAGCGCCTCAATGAGGGTCGCCAGTTCATTGCGGTAAGCATCGGCATAACGCTGCAGGAAGAAGTGCTGCGGCTTCTGCGCCACCACGCCATTTGCCACGGATTTCACCAGCTGTGATTCCAGCTGATTCGTTACCTGCAACATCCCTTCGCTGCCGTGTACTTCAATACGCTGATCGTAGCCGTAGCTGGCACGACGGCTATTGGTGATCACCGCCATCTTGCCGCTGGCACAGGTGAGGGTGACGACGGCGGTATCGACATCGCCCAGCGCTTTAATCTCGGGATCAACCAGCGCCGCCGCGCTGGCGTACACCGATACCGGCTCTTCATTTAACAACCAGCGCGCCATATCAAAATCATGAATGGTCATATCACGGAACAGACCGCCTGAGACTTTAACGTACTCAGCAGGCGGTGCGCCCGGATCGCGTGAGCTGATGGTCACCAGTTCGGTTTCACCAATCTCGCCATCACGCAGACACGCCTGCAAATGGGCCATGCTCGGGTCAAAACGTCGGTTAAAGCCAACCATCAATGGCACGCCTGCTTCACGCACCGTGGCTAAACAGCTCTGCACGCGCTGCAAACTCAAATCCACCGGCTTCTCACAGAAGATGGCTTTTTTGGCGCGCGCGGCGGCTTCAATCAAATCTGCATGGGTGTTAGTGGCGCTGCAAATCGCCACCAGATCAACCGAACTGTCCGCCAGAATGGTGTCGAGATCTGCCACTTTGGCACCGTATTTCTCTGCCAGCACATTAGCAGCAGGGGCGTAGACATCCATCACATACGCCAGACGACATTGCGGATGCGCGGCGATATTCCCAGCGTGGATCTGTCCAATACGGCCAGCACCTAAGAGAGCAACATTGAGCATTTTTTAATTCCTATGAGGGCGACAGGTGATGGCGCTATTAAGCGTATTGGTGAAGTTTTAAGTCAAAGCAAAGCCTGAAACGGATGCTAAAAGGATGAGGCCGATCACATGAAAATTTGAGGTTAATGACCTCAAATATATGATTGTTCGCTGGATTCATGGAGTTATAACAATTTGATTATCAGTGTCTTATCAAGCTACTGTTTCATCCATGAGGTGAAGGACATCAGGAAATATCATGACGCTGCAAAACTGGAAATCGCCATCCATTAAAGCCATCGCGCAGGAAGCGGGCGTCAGTCCCGCCACCGTAGACCGCGTGATCAATGGACGGCAAGGCGTGCGCGAGGTGACGCGCAAGAAAGTTGAAAATGCCATGGTGCGGTTGGGGCTGAGTGACACAGAAGACCCTCGCGGAGCGGCAAAACGTATCGCGATTGTGTGTGAATCCGGCACCAGCTTTGTCGCGCAGCTTGAGTTTCATGCACGCGCGGTAATGCGCGAACGTCCACAACTGCACATCACGTTGGATACGCTACCGAGTGCGCAATTCCACGCTGACCGCTTTAGCAAGCTGATTGAACGCCGCGCTACTGAAGCCAGCGGCATTATTCTGGTGTGTCGCGATGACGTGAAGATCAACCGTGCGGTTAAAACCGCCATTGATGATGGTGTGCAGGTGATTTGCCTCACCAGCGATCTGCCCAATTCGCGGCGTACTGCTTATGTGGGTATCGATCAGACCGCTTCAGGCGCGACTGCCGGTTGGTTTATGGGCCGCATGCTGCCGCCGCAGCAACCAGGCAATATTCTGCTGATTTGCAGTTCGACCTATCGCACCCAGGAGGAGCGCGAGATCGGCTTTCGTCGCGTGCTGCGAGAGGCTTTCCCGTGGCTGACGATTCGCGATCGCGTCAACATTAACGACGAAGCCGAAACCGCCTGGCACAGTGTGAAAAAGTGGCTGGAAGAGGGAAAGCCTCTGGCCGGGATTTATAAAACGGCGGGCGGCAACGAAGGTGTAGCAAAAGCGCTGGAAGCGTTTGGCGTGCAGGAACAGGTTATTTTCACCGGGCATGAGTTGAGTGAATCGAGTCGCTTAC
>NZ_CAJCKS010000079.1:0-22576 GCF_903970985.1 Pantoea sp. ME81
CGAACAATCTACCGCTAATAACGCGTATCCCGATACCCGTTTACCTCTGCCCGCCCCAGGCAACAGCGCTGTTTCATGGGGTGCCATCTTTGCCGGCGCGGTTGCAGCGGCATCTCTTTCTTTAATTTTGCTCATGCTGGGCGCGGGTTTAGGTTTTACGTCCGTTTCACCATGGGGAAACCGCGGGCTTGACGCGGGTACGGTGGGCATTGCTGCCATAGCCTGGTTAACCTTTACACAAATTGTTGCGTCAGGTATGGGGGGCTATTTGTCCGGCCGGCTACGAACAAAATGGGTCGATACACGCAGCGATGAAATTTACTTCCGCGATACTGCACATGGATTTCTGACGTGGGCAGTGGCGGCGCTGATCTCCGCCGTGCTGTTGACGAGTACGGTAGGTTCCATTATTGGAGGTGGAGCTAAAATCGTGGGTACTGTTGCCGGAGGGGCCGCAGCGACCTCAGCAACAGGAGTCGCGAGTGTGGCCAAAGGCCCTTCTCCAGAACAGGGCTTGTCGATGAATTATTTCGTCAATTCCTTGTTCAGGGCGAATAATTCCGGTACTCCCGCTAATGACGCTTCTGGTCCTGCTTCTGCAACCCCGCCAGCATCTCATCAGCCAGTTTCTCCTGCACAGCTAGGCGAAGTGACCGGTATTTTGGTTAACAGCATCAGCACAGGAGCCTTACCTGATGAAGATCGTCAGTACGTCGCAGGATTAATTGCGCAGCATACGGGTATCAGCCAGCAGGAGGCTGAACAGCGGTTGCAGAGCATTTATGACAAAGCTCAGGCTAAATTAAAAGACACGAAGCAGAAAGCCCAAGAGGCTGCTGACACCACACGTAAAGCAACGAGCTATCTGATGCTCTGGACTTTCATTTCTCTGCTGGCTGGTGCTTTCGTAGCGAGCCTCAGCGCGACCTTTGGTGGCCGTCAACGTGATTTATAATTCTTAATTATTCTGGAGTTCAAAATGCGTTCATTATTACTGTTCTTTTTAGGTGTACCAATTCCAATCATTATTCTGATTGCGCTTTTTGTGCATTAATGACTGTATCGATAACCGGCATTTAGCCTGGTGTCTTGGCACAGTCTGGAACGAAGCATAAATGCCCCACGGGGCATTTATCTTTTCTTTATCATCATCGCAAAGTCAAGTGACGTTATAGTATCAAATTGATATGAGTAGGCTCTGCACCTTACACATTCTTATCAAAATTCCATGTAACATTTTCCATAAAAAAGTCTATAGCAGAATTACTCTAAACACTTATATGTATAAAATACATGGAGTTAAAAATACACTTGAAGTAAAGAGTTTTCTGTAACCCTGACCTCATAAAATTTAATGACATAGCAAAGCCTCAACAGATGGGAGTTTTTGCTGAAAGAATAGGCAGCAAAGGTGGGTGGGGAGACTATATTCTCCGGAAGTTAGAAGAGACCCTCTCAGAGCCAGACTTCGGCAGGCTGAATTTGGCATTTATCTGCGGTACAATTACCGGCCTTTCGCATGAAGACAGTTCGGTGGTCGATGCATTACTTGATGGTTTATTTAAAAATCCGCTTATCCTGCTCTCCAGCTATCCGTACCGTTAGACAAAAATGCAGTAAGAAGAATAAAATTGCATCTGTCCGGAGAAGGGACTGATGCATAAGCGTATTCCAGCATCGCCAATGGGCAGGATGCTTTGCTCAGTGATGATAACCTTATAGATTTATTGAATGCGTTACGGCCCTGCAAAAATGGCTACAACTGCGTGCTTAATATACTCGATATGAGGATAAACCACCGTTATACAAAAAGAATATAAACCTTCGGATAATATCATCAGCTATTCTCAGGATTTCATCTGCTCGCTGCTGCGTCATTTTGCGAATGTAAACAGACATGAACAATCTCCTCATCTTGAGATGCTGGCTAAACGTGTTTTCAAAGGTGCTTCTGATGAGAAACTTTGTAAATTTCAGAGGCAATTTTCTTTTGCTCAAATCAAAGCTATTACTCATTCGACCTGCATAAACTGCTCAGAATAGTCATCGGTGAAAATCTGAAGCTCGTGCTGAACCTGCTTTCTTCTGAAGAGGGTAAGACAGACGATGACGTTGCCAATGCTTTGTATTTTACCCTTTAAAACCATCCGCTTGAAGAACGCGAACTCAATCCTGAAGAGGTTCTGGAGTGGGGCGAAAAGGATCCGGACACGCGATTCAGTTCTATCGCAGAGCTTGTGGTGCCTTATTCACAGGCTGAAGGTGGTTATACTGTCCAAATCCATGCAGTTAAGATGTAATGATGCTGAGGCATTACTGGCAGTAATGGTGAGTGAGTTCAGACCTTGGGCAACTTCAGACGGCTGGTCAGCCAAAATGGAAGAACAACGCGTTCTTCTGACAGAATTGCAGTGTTCAGAAAGGGCCGATATTTCCAAAGCAGCCCGTCAAATGCTGGTACAGTTCGATCGCAGCATTCAGCAGGAAAAAGAAAGCGAACGGCGTGAATTCAGTGACCGGGAAGAACGTTTTGAATGAACCCGTAAATGAATATATTAATATTATTCTGAGCTAACAGATTTATTTACGGTATGGCACTTACTTTATGGTGTGATTGCCGCGATGCATTCAGTCACTGTTTAAATGAATTGAAACCTAACCCTATTTCAACAAGTAAGGTGCCTATGAATGTTCCGCGTATTTTTCTTTTATCGATTTATACCGTCCTTTTCGCATGCATGCTGCCATCCTTCAGTATGGGTGGTGCCTTATGGATTGGTTTTCTGATGTTTATGTCATGGAAAATCACTGCAAAAAGAGAAGTTTCTGCGCCGGCACCAGCTACGTCCGGATATGAACTTTAAAGATTTACTATGAAAATGACATCCGCTCCCCACGATGCTGCCTTTAAGGCTTTCCTGACGCATCCCTCCACGGCCCGGGACTTTATTGAGCTGCAACTGCCGGCAGAGCTGCGCGCCGTTTGTGACCTCAGCACCCTGAAGCTGGAATCAGGCAGCTTTGTGGAGGAAAACCTGCGCGCTTACTACAGTGACGTGCTCTACAGCCTGAAGACCGCGGCCGGCGACGGCTACATCCACGTGTTAATCGAGCACCAGTCCACGCCTGACCGGCACATGGCTTTTCGCCTGATGCGCTACGCCGTGGCCGCCATGCAGCGCCACCTTGACGCCGGACATAAAAAGCTGCCGCTGGTCATCCCGGTGCTGTTCTACACCGGCAAGGCAGCCCGTATCCGTACTCAACCGACTGGCTGCAGGAGTTTGACGATCCGGCGCTGGCCGGGCGCCTTTACGGCGCGCCGTTCCCGCTGGTCGACGTCACGGTGATCCCGGACGAGGAGATCGTGAATCACCGCAGCATGGCCGCGCTGACCCTGCTGCAGAAGCACATACACCGGCGCGACCTGGCTGACCTGCTGGACCGGCTGGCCACCACCCTGATGGCCGGGCACCTGACGGGACAGCAGCTGGTATCGCGGATAAACTACCTCGTACAGGCGGGCGAAACCGACGACGCCGAAGCCTTCGTACGCAACCTGGCGCAGAGAGTGCCACAGCATGAGGATGAACTGATGACGATTGCACAGCAACTGGAGCAGAAAGGCCGGGAGCAGGGGCGTGCAGAAGGTGAGCGTGAAGCGACCCTTAAAATTGCACGTGCCATGCTGGAGAAGGGGCTGGATAATCCGACAGTGATGAATCTGACCGGTCTGACTGAAAAAGACCTGGAACAGATCCTCCACTGACTGAAAACAGGATAATGAAACCATGGCCAGTGAGCTGACAAAATTACTTGATGGTGCTGCCCAGATGCTGTCGTCCTGGCTTCCGGCAGGACTACGCACTGCGCTCAATGACGGCGCTCATCTGATGACAACGTGGCTTGAAGCAAACCAGCTGACGGAGGTGTCCGGCGTGATCGTGATAGCGGGACTTTATATTACCGGACTCGCAATGATCGGCATTATGCTGGGCTCGTTTAACTCAGCGCCTCAGAAGTAAAAAATGCCCCGACTCTGGGGCTTCTTCCCGTACCTGCCACGGACGCCATTCCCCCTTTAGTTCTTTCTGAGACACCGGATCGGTTCCGCGCGGAAACTGCAGGGCCAGATTGCGGTAATGCTGCAGGCGCTCTCTGAAGTACTCGCGCAGCGCCTCGGGCTGCTCCCTTTCAACCTCAGCTGGAAAAGCAGGCAGATTCAGGCGCTCTTTGTAGGCGACTCCCGACGCGGCCAGATCCACGTTCACCTTTGCGCGTTCCTCCGGGCTTCGTGCGGCTAAATTCTGTGACATATGAAATCCTCCTGACGTCAGTATATCCCGCTATTCTTTCATCAGGAGGTGTCTATGTGCGGACGATTTGCGCAGTACAGCAGCCGGGATGAATATTTTAAGGCACTCGGCCTGAAACCGGATGAAATCACGTTCGACCCGGAGCCCATCGCTCGCTATAACGTCGCGCCGGGCACGCGCGTGCTGCTCCTCAACGAGCAGGGTGACGCGCTGCGCCTCGACCCGGTATTCTGGGGCTATGGCCCGGAGTGGTGGGATAAGCAGCCGCTTATAAACGCGCGCGGTGAAACAGCGGCAGGCAGCCGTATGTTTAAGCCGCTGTGGAACCACGGACGCGCCATCGTACCCGCCGACGCCTGGTTCGAATGGAAGAAGGAAGGCGATAAGAAGCAGCCCTTCTGCATTTATCATAAGGATAATCAGCCCCTGTTCTTTGCGGCCATCGGCAGGCAGCCGTTCGGTCAGGACTACGGCAAAGAGGGGTTTGTGATTGTGACGTCAGCCAGTAACAGGGGTATGGTCGATATTCACGACAGGCGCCCGCTGGTAATTGCCCCTGACGCCGTTCGCGAGTGGCTGAGCGCCGGCACGTCACCTGAGCGTGCAGAAGAAATCGCGTGTGAAGCCGCCCTGCCTGAAAAGGCGTTCACGTGGCACCCGGTCAGCAAAAAGGTGGGTAACATTCACAATCAGGGCAGGGAGCTGGTCGAGCCCGCCTCGGAAGGTAAGGACTGACCGGTTAAAATAATACCGGGCACGCCCTGAGCGTCGCGACTTACCCGGCGCCTTCGTCCGCTTCGACATCCGGCTCGCCGCGCAGCTGCTCAATGGCAAAGATTAGCGAAGAAGGACACTCTTCTCTTTTCTCGATCAGGGCGCCCAGCAGCCGCATGAGCTCGATGGACAGTCGCTCACGGTTGATTTCTCCGCCCTCGCTGGCGAGCCGCAGGCAGCACATGCCGGCCGCAAAGCAGGCATCATGATAAATATCCTCGCTGGTTTCTTCCTCAGGACTGTTCATTCTGTCGCCACCTCATCGGGGGTGTGCCCGCAGGCTGATTTATCCGTCCACTGGCGCGCCGGAGCGCCGCGGAGTGAGCTACCGGACCGGAGGCGGAAGGTGGTGTGCCTTTCGGCTTCGCGCTACCGGCAGGTTATCAGTGATGTTCACCATAACCCTGAAACCCGGCGCGCGGCAATCCTGATTAAAAAACAGGCAATCAGAGAGGGGCAACGTTCGGCGTCAGGGCTGACGCGTTAAGGTTTACCACCTGCCTCTCCAGGCTGCTGAACCGGCACCGTCCGACCCATGCGGTAAGACGCAGACTGGCCCCAACGAAGTCTGACCCCAGCGAAGTCTGGCCACACCGCTCTGCCGTCAGCGTGGCGCGGTTGATCCTCAGTACGATACGTTCGTGCGTCATGGCACCCTGAACGATGCCGTAAACGGTGGTCACCGTGAAGCCGGCGATGACCGAGCACCACGCCAGCCTGGCCAGCAGGGCACGGGAATACAGGTTTTCACGGTAGACGTGCAGGATGTAGCTCATGATAAAAAACGCCAGCATCATCCGCTTGCCGGCCGTTATCAGCAGGACTTCCCGCTGACCATCGTGGAAGCTGGCCAGAACCGACCCGCAGGCGTAAACCATTACCAGCGCCAGAAAGGACAGCGCCATCGGCGGACGACAGAGCTTAAGCTTTCTGATGCAGACTTCATACAGCCTCCCGGCCACGGAACAGTATCCGCACCGGTAAAAAATGACGCGGGCGGCCTTTTCATCGATAAAGGCGAAGGGAAGAACGAGCATGGCCAGCGTGACGGAGGAGAGCGCCAGAATATTTCTGAAGTGAGGTTGACGTAATACAACTGAGGTCATTTAAGCCCGCCCTGTTCAACGGATAAAAACTTTCTGACGAAAGGCGCCAGAAAGTATTCCGCAGTTTAACGCTCAGGGGACAGTTTTTCTTTATGAGCCTGACAATAGGAGTTTGAGGTCCAACGTAACGAAAACGTACGTTAAAATTACAATCACCTTTTTTTCTTGGATTTTCATCTATGCCATCGGTTCGATGAAAAAATTGATACCTTATTTTAAACCGGACTGATGTTCTGTGGAGTGAAAAAAATTACGTTACTGAATTTCCAGAAAGCCAGTTATCACGACAGTCATCAGATTTATTTCGTGCACTGGAACCTGTCATATGACCATCACCAGCTAAGCCTCGCCAGCCTGATGACGGTATTCCGTTGGTGAACAGCTGAATTTTTCCCTGAATGCACGAGAAAAATAAGCCATATCACTGAACCCCAACTTCCATGCAATATGGCTGATAGGTATATCTGAATAGAGCGGGGACTGTAAAGCCAGTGAAGCTTTATTCAGCCTCTGAGTCAGGACATACCGGCCAAAGGTGGTCCCATCACTTTTCAGGAGCATGCTCAGATAACGCGGTGAAATACGGAATGATTCAGCAATGCCTGATACTGACAGCGTAGTATCCGAAAGCTGCTGATCTATCATTATTTTAATCTGAAGCAGCAGTCCTGCGGATGAACGGGACGATCTTTTTGCTCTGCATTCATCTGAGACGATTACTGTAAGGAGCTCAAGGAGCTGTCTGTAAAGGACGCTGGTGTGACGGGATGCAATATCTTCTCGCTGCGCCATCAGGTTATTCAGAAGTACGTAAAGAAAAGGCGTCAGGGAATGTTTTTTGCCAAAGGAATACGCAACAAGGTGTTCTGTCTTTCCCAGCCTCTGTCTCAAATGCTCTATAGGAATCTGCACCACATGCTGACGCGTTTCACCATGAAGGTGCAGTTCGTAAGGAAAGCGGGTGTCATAAAGCCCGAATTCACCCTGACCAAGGCCGGCATGGCCGCCCGCCTGAATCACGGACGTTTTACCCTGACTGATGAAACTCAGCAGCATGGCATTATCAGGATGATTATCAGCCCCTTTTCGGCGTCTTATGACGTTCTGGGCACTACAGCTGACCTCTGAAAGCCGCAGGTCTCCCCAGTTCCTGGAGCTGATAACGCCGTGCCTGTCGTTTCCGGAAAAAGTACTTTCCAGCGGAACAAACGTATGGCTGATGGCATGCTGCCAGTATTCACCCCGCTCAGCATACAAAACATCAGCAGTGTTATAAGTATTCATGTCAGCAACCTCCGCCCTGGTTGGACATGTAATGCAAACTTCAGACCAGTTCCTTTTCAGACAAGCATCCTTTCCTTCCTGTTATAACGCCGAGTCCGGAAGGGAGGATATATCTGTGTCTGCTGAATTATTTTTACCAGGAGACAGAACATGATGAACAAACCGGTTACCGTTGCCTGCGTTCAGGCCGCCCCCGTTTTTATGGATCTTGAAGGTACCATCGACAAAACAATCGCCCTCATCTCTGAAGCCGCACAGAAAGGTGCGGAACTCATTGCTTTTCCTGAGACCTGGATACCCGGTTATCCGTGGTTCTTATGGCTTAACTCGCCCGCCACGAATATGCCCCTGGTTTATCAGTACCATCAGAACTCTCTGGTGCTGGACAGTGCCCAGGCGAAGCGAATTGCGGATGCGGCGCAGCAGAATAATATCGTTGTCGTTCTGGGCTTCAGCGAGCGCGATCACGGGAGTCTCTACATCTCACAGTGGCTGATTGGCAGCAACGGGGAAACCATTGGCATCCGGCGCAAGCTTAAGGCCACGCACGTGGAGCGTACGCTGTTCGGTGAAAGCGACGGTTCCTCGCTGACTACCTGGGAGACACCTCTGGGGAACGTCGGAGCACTCTGCTGCTGGGAGCATCTGCAGCCGCTGTCCCGTTATGCGATGTATTCCCAGCATGAGGAGATCCATATTGCCGCCTGGCCCAGCTTCAGTCTTTACACCAGCGCAACGGCCGCGCTGGGTCCCGAGGTCAACACGGCGGCTTCACGCCTGTATGCCGCAGAGGGACAGTGCTTCGTGATAGCCCCGTGCGCCGTGGTTTCTGATGAGATGATTGATTTCCTCTGTCCTGACGACGAACGGAGAGCGTTAATCAGTGCCGGGGGGGGACATGCCCGTATTTACGGCCCGGATGGAAGAGAACTCGTCGCACCTCTCGGGGAAAATGGGGAAGGACTGCTTATCGCTGAGCTTGACCCTTCTGCGATTACCTTTGCCAAACTGGCGGCTGACCCGGTAGGCCACTATTCCCGCCCTGACGTGACACGCCTCCTTTTCAATCCTTCAGCCAACAAGACTGTGATTAAACGGCATTCGCCTCCTGAGCTAATTGCCGAACAGGCTGCTGCTGAAGAAGAGGAGGAGTAGAAATGGAATCTGCCATTCCTGAGCATCTGCGTACCCTGCGCAGATGTTCCTCCGCCATGCCAGAAGAACATAAGCCGCCTTTTCCGGCCTGGACCGCCCGATTCTCCCCCCTGACCGGCCGGGTAGTCATGGCGTACTTCGGTATTCAGGGGAGAAACTGTCCGGATATTTCTGCCCTGAATGAAGTCACTGCGCGTTTTTCGTCAGCGGATGGCCCCGGCCACTGGGACATAGCGTCATGCAAAGACCACGCGGGTTTTTATAATCTGATGGCCATCGCCTACTGGTCATCCGCAGAGCAGTTTGAGAGCTGGAAACAGAGCAGCCTGTTCCACATATGGTGGAATTCACCAGAAAGGGAGAGCGGGGATTATGGGTTCTTTCTGGAAATTGTCTGCCCGCAGCCTGAAAGCTTTGAGACCATATTTTCAGACAAAGCATCCCCGGAAGGCGTCGCCCGGCTGGCAGAAGGCATGAGCGGTGAAATTCGTGAGCATGGTTACTGGGGGAGTGCCCGCGATCGCCTGCCTGCAGCCCAGAACACCCCCCTACGGGGAACCGGTAAATCCCGTTCGCTGACAGCAAGTGGAAAACGGATTTTGCTGACAGGAAGTAACAACCTCTGCCTCATTCGCTCCGGGCAGGACTGGTCGGCCACGCAACAGGAAGAAAGACAAAAATACCTCACAGAAGTGGAGCCGGTACTGCACCAGGGAATGAATTTCCTGAGAGACCAGGGCCATGCCATAGGCTGCCTGAGCTGCCGGTATATGCAGGTGTTAGATCCCTCATCACATGCGCTGACGGAAAAAACGTTTGGTCTGGCACATTTTACCGATATGGCCGCCCTTGAGCTCTGGGCAAAAAGCCATCCGACACACGTGGCGATATTTGGCGGGTTCATGCGCTACGTGAAAGAGCTGAACTTTAATATCGCGCTCCGCCTGTGGCATGAAATTGTCGTTGTACCCGCAGAATCACAGTATTTTGAATATGTTAACTGTCACCCGGGGACTGGCCTGTTGCGGCAGGACAGCGGAGGATCATTATGAATACGTTTTTTTGCCGTACCGGTATTTCTCTTGCAGTAGCATTAAGCATGCCTGCTGATGCCCTTGAGTTTTCTCCCGGAGATTACGAGATGATGCCGGCGAATAAAACATTCGCGCTGGCCTATTTTCAGTATGCGCACAGCAATGACTACTATTCTCAGGGCAATAAAGCAGGCGGTGATTACAGATTACGTTCTGAGGCCACACTGCTGCGCTTTATTCATGGATTTCGGCCTGCGGAAAACTTCAGTATTGAGCCACAAATTATCATTCCGTTTGCCAGGGTGGACGCGATGGGAGATGCCAGCCCACTCGGCAGCGCGTCAGGGATGGGCGATATCATTGTGGGGGTGCCTTTCAAGTTCAGGATGGACAACGAAGGCGGTGACATTCTTTCCCTGGCACCTTTTATTTATGCGCCCACCGGAGCCTACAACAATGAAAAAGCTGTGAATGTAGGGGAAAATCGCTGGCGCTATCTGATGCAGGGCGTCTGGATCCATCATTTCTCAGACGCCTGGGCATTCACTACGGGTGCGGATGTCTCCTGGACGACAGCAAATAACCGGTACGGCGCGGATAACAACAGACTCAGTCAGAGTCCGCGGTACGAATATCAGGCGTATCTGAGTTACAACCTGACGCCTGCCACGCAACTTGGATTTGGCGGCGGATGGATAACCGGGGCCAAAAGCCGGATTGACGGAATTTCCCGGGATGACCGGCTGGACAGCACGTATGTCCGTATCTCTGCCTCGCATTTCATTACACCTGCCGTTCAGGTTCAGTTCTCAGGTGGTCGTGATATAGCTGTAGAGCAGGGATTCCGGCAGGATACAAATATCAGTCTGAGATTAGGTTACCTTTTCTGAAATTCCTGGCCGGGGGGGGGCTCTGGCCAGAAATTTTCGATCTGTGCCGTTAGTTCTGTAAAAGAACCTATTATCTTAAATATAAAACCAACGGACATTTCCTAATTTATTCACATTATTTCAATGGGTTGCTGTAATACAGTTTGGGGCGACCTCGTTATCATGATTAAAAAATTTACCCCGGTTAGCGCTACCCGGGGTCATAAAATATTGGCATCATCCCCGTGTCGAGGATCCGGTCATTTCTTCTGCACGTTTTTTCGGCCTGCGGTATTTTCAGCATAGAAAGGGACTATGGAGGGTATGGAGACAAAATCTGCACCTTTTCAGTTGCTCTTCGGGAGGGAAACAAAGCCTGGATGAAAATGTCGCTTCGTCACGACTCGGACAAGTGGAGGAAAATGTGCGTAAGCGTCCGTTCATGGATGTCTGGGCGCGTTCTAAACAGGAGCGCCAGCTATCAACCGGCAATGAAGCCGTCTGGCGAGGTGATTACAAATTTCATCATGCTGAAAAGGGTTTGCGCACGGGCGCGACAATCCGGTTCAGCTGGCATGGTGCGAGGCAAATTATGAACTGAACAGAGGCCTGCCCGTGCTTCATGCAGGCTTTACCGATGGCATCACGCACACTATCTGGCTTAGCCATCGGAGCCGAAAGCTTTCCTGTCAGCGTGTCCTCAGAAAAATGCGCCCGCCTTCTTTTCCGGGGGTACGGGCCATCAAAATACTCAGCCGATTTCTGTGGCAAGCCTGCAGTCACTGATAACGTGACGCTGGATCACAGGCAATCACCTGATGACCGGAATATCACGGAGTTGCGTTGTGTACCTGGGCGACAGCATCTCACGCTTCATATGCCAGCTACTGTCCTGTGCCCCCTGTCCCGCAAACCACACCTTTCCCCGGCCCGAGCGATTAATACTGTCCAGCGCCGCCATAAGGGCGTCAGCGTTGGCGCGTGGCAGCTGCTCGCTGAACATGTCAAATTGCGCCACACCCGACTGATAAAAGTCACCCAGCATGACGCCGGCCTTCGCGTACCGGTAGCCATCCCGCCAGATGGTACCCAGTCCCCGCAGGGCAGAGTCAATGATGTCCCGCGTGTCGTTTGTCGGCTAATCGCAGATGCACGATGCTGTATTCGAGTACTGCGGCTCGTCGCCGTGCCTTCCTGTAGCGATTGATACGCTGATGTGGCGGCAGCGCGAGTCCTGCTCTCTGAGCTTTTCCGCCGCGCGTGTGGCGTAAAGCACCACCGCCTGCTGCATGTCCTCCAGATGCGTGACGCGCTGCCCGAAGGAGCGCGAGTTCACTATCTGCTGCTTCGGCGGCGGCGCGTCCTCAAGCGCCAGGCAGGACTCACCGTTCAGCTCGCGCGCGGTGCGCTCGGTGATGACGTCAAAGTTCTTTCGTATCATGCTGACGTTGCTGTCGGCCAGCTGCAGGGCCGTGGTAATGCCCAGCTGGTTCATGCGCACGCCGATGCGCCGCCCGATGCCCCAGACGTCGCTGACGTCGGTGAGCTGCAGCAGCTTCCGCTGACGACTCCGGTCGGACAGGTCTACCACGCCGTTGGTCTTCGTCCACTTCTTGGCCGCGTGGTTGGCGAGCTTGGCCAGCGTCTTGGTCGGCCCGAAGCCCACGCCGATAATCAGGCCCGTTTCCTGCCGGATGCGCGCACGCATCTGCTGCCCGAACGTCTCCAGCGGGATCAGGCTGCCAATTCCGGTAACGTCCAGAAAGCTCTCATCGATGGAGTAGACTTCCTGCCCGGCCGCCATCTCTCCCAGTATGGCCATCATGCGCGCCGACATGTCACCGTACAGCTCGTAGTTGGAGCTGAACACGTGAACGCAGTTCTCGCGGAAGAATCGTTCGTTCTGAAACAGCGGGGCGGCCATTTTTATCCCCATCCGCTTTGCCTCCGCTGAACGCGCGATAACGCAGCCGTCGTTATTGGATACCACGACGATGGGGTGGCCGCGCAGGTCAGGCCGGAACACGGTTTCGCAGGAGGCGTAAAAATTGTTGGCATCCGCAAGGGCAAACATGGTCACACCCCCGCTGCTCCGCTGAATCCCAGCCCGGCCACGTCGGTGAGGGCATAGGCCACCACGCCCCAGACGGGCAGCGGCTGGCTCACGTCTATGAGCGTGACGGTTTCATCCGCATCCGGCGCCTGAAGGGCGGGGACGGGGTTGAGCAGCAGACGCCGCAGCGTCAGTTCGCCTTCGACCTCGGCAACAATGAGCTGGCCATGCGCCGGCGTCAGCGCCCGGTCGATGGCCAGCACTGACCCTTTCACGATGCCGGCGTCAGGGATGTCACAGTCGCTGCGCATCAGGTAAGTGGAATAAGCTGAGAGGCTGACGAGGTCACCCAGGTTCAGGCGCGTCTCGGTGTAATTCTGGGCCGGGCTCTGAAAGGCCATTGATATGCTCCGTTCTGACCGGCACGTCAGCCGTATCAGTTGTTTAAATCAGCTTCCGGACTCAGTGCCGGCGGGGCAACGCAGATGCGCACGCTTTGCAGTAGCGCATCCACGCACGCCAGGGACAGGCGGCAGGTCGGGTCAGGGGAGTTTGCCACGCTGAGGCTGCCAGCCCCCACTCTTCAGCAGTCTCCGCCCTGACGGCGCGAGGACTGAGCTTATGGCAGAAATTCATTTACTGTTACTGATAAGGTAGCCCGCATCAGTGTACTCATGTAAATGCTATGAACAGAAAACAGTTTATCTTATCGAAGGACACGACCTGCGCAAACTGGACGTGGATGTGATCTTTTCATCGATCATAACGACATGAAGGTCATCTTCGGCGCCTGGGACACGTAAGCAGGCGCTGAAGCACTTGGAGTGAGGCAGGGTTAAGATCTGTACACGTTCGTCATGGGCCACAGCCTGTCTGAAATTCAGATGATATCTCACGGATAAAAAAATTTAGCCACCATCTGCAGCTGCGCTACCTCGTTCAGGATGAGGGGGGCTGATATGCCTGCAGAGAGACACCATATCTGCCGGAGGAGCTGCCCGCCATAGCCTCATTCAGTGAAGGCGCAAATTCGCACATCCTTGTGAATGCCTACGAACGTGATCCTGTGGCAAGAAAAGCCTGCCTGCAGCACCATGGCTACCGGTGTCATGGATGCGACTTCAGCTTTGAGGAGTTTTACGTCGAAGCCGGGCGGAACTTTATCCACGTGCATCACCGGGTCCCGTTGAATAAGGTGCGTGAGAATTAACGGGCCGCCCCGGTAATTGATAGGGTCCCGCTTTGCCCGAGCTGCACGCCATGGTTCAACGGACAACGCCACTGATGGAAACCGACGCCCTGAAAGCAATCATTGCCGCCGCCAGGCCTAAGGGACAAGCCGGTCATTAAGGTTTTTGCACAGAGTTCATCGTAAACACTGAGCGGGCTCAGGCTCTCGTAAAGCCTTCAGCGAGAAGGTGATAAAGCAGCTCATCTTCGCTTTCCGTCTTTACGCGACGCCAGCCAGAGCGGTTCAGCATCGCGTTCAGCACGGGTAACTCGCCAGTTATGCGGGCGGGCAGGGCAATGCGCTGCTGACCATGCTCGTCAAAGCCGCTATCCAGCGCAGTGCGGCTGAGGTAAATGCCAGAAACTCCACAATCCAGCTTCAGCTGATGGCGACCACACCACTCATTGTCGGTAAGTACCATACACGCCCAGTCAATCAATTTGACGGCATGAAGCGCATCTAACAAGCGGAAAAGATCATTCTGTTCCTTGAGATTGCCACTCTCTGGGCGCCGGAGGTAGTCCAGTTTTCCAGGCAGGTCTGCTCGTAGTCCTTTGGTCCGCCCTTCTTTAAGCAGCCAGCTGATATCGCTGGCCAGCGCTTTGGGGAAGCGCCGCTGCTTCTCCGCCGTGGCCAGCCAGCGGGTGAGAAAAAGACTGTCCTGCGCGGGAGAATTAGCCTGCCCGTCATTCTGGGGCCTCTATGTGAATGTCAGAAATCGGCGAGGAAACCCGGACAGTAACAGCGAACTACTGTGGTTGAAAAAATAGAGTTTTATCAATTATCTGCGACTACGAATGCAGCGTAAAGAACAGCACGATTTATAACCTTCATAAATATTCATATGGTACAATTATTCCTTAATCAGAATCAGGAGCACGTGATGAATTTCAAGATACACGATAAGCTCATTTATGAGTTTGAGTCCCCAAAAGGACTCCTTTACCGAATGGTAATCAGTTACACCTGCGTTATGGCAGCTGTGATTATTTTGCTTTCATTCGTTATGGGTGATACATCAAGACTTAATTTCTACTTTTTTATCAACTCATGCACAGTAGCAGTAATGGCATGGTTTATCCGGCAGTCTTTTAATATTCACTCTAAAGAGCCGCATTTACTGGTATTCAGAATCAGCTTATTTTTGCTTCTTAACTCATCTCTGACGTCTGTAGCTGGCGGCCTAAACCTTATGGAGAGGGATACAGCTTCTGTGATAGCAGCAATTCTCTATTTTCCAGCTATGATTATGATTATCTATTCTTTCAGGAAATTCATATCATATGTGAATTTTAATTATAAGTCTGCGGTTAATCTTTCTTTAACTGACGAATTAACCGGATTACCTAACAGACGGCATCTTAATATTAAGCTTAGAGAGATAGAAAACAGGACGGGAACGATTTGTATTGCTGATATTGATTATTTTAAGAAAATCAATGATACATATGGGCACGAGGCTGGTGATAAGGTATTGAGAAATACCGGATTGAGGCTTGGTAATTTTATGAGCGACAACGTTTTCATTTCCAGGTCAGGTGGTGAAGAGTTCGCCATTGTAATATTTGATAATGTCAATGCTGAAGATATTATAAGAAGGATAAAAGCGTCAGTTTCAGATGCTTGCAATGGCAGTATAAGTGTGACCCTGAGTATTGGAGTGGCGTCCAAAAATAAACATGATTCGTCTTCTGCCATCATCAGCGCTGCTGATAATGCACTTTATCAGGCAAAAATGGCAGGGCGAAATTGCATTAAGTACGCCCCTCGACGTTATGGCTAATTATATATAATAAATAACTTCAATGGGGGACATTCCGCTCCACTGTTGCATCGACCGAGGTAACAAAAGCTGTTTAGATGGCCCTACAGTGATTCTCTGCAGGTCCATCCGCGCCTATGACCGTCATGATTATTTTCGCTACTATAAGGAGTCATCCTGTGAAGCGTCGTCATTAGTAAGGGATGAACCACTACTTTGCGCCACATGAGTGTACTTATGTGAGATGAAGACGCGACTTTTTGACGTTGCGTTCCGACCCAACGACTGACAATAGGCTGCACAATACCGGGCAGGTATTATAAAAGTGCGAAAACTGATTCAGGAAGGATCCATGGCAGAAATACAGTCATCCAGCAGAAATTACGACGACACCTCATGTCAGCCGGTGACTAAACTGATCCCCATTTCATACCTTGCAGAGTTATCTGGATGCGTTTTTTGATGTGCAACATGGCGATCTGCCTCTCTTCCATGCTGCATGGCTGGCGACGTGGCATAAGCGCGCCGAAAACAATGTCCATGAGCATGCCGGCACAGACCTAAGGATCTACCGGCTCAAATCCTTTTCTGTCAACACAGTCCTCTAGCCATTCCATCAGCATCTCACGTGCGTTAATTGCGCGGGTTCTGTAAAGATAGTCAGAGAGTTCAGGAAACAGAACTGACTCCCTCGTCATGAGTTTCAGAACAGCTTCGCGTTCCCGGTACGCTTCATCGCTGATATCAAGTCTGAAAGTGCGGTACAGACATTCTGACGGGGGGCAGTCTTCATCATCAGGTCTTGGAAGGTCGAGCAAAAGATGGTGGCGCTCACTGATGACCGCTGCAAACAGTGGCTGTTTGTCCTGGAAAACTTCATAAAGCGTCCGCTTGGAGACTTTCGCCCGTCGGGCCACCTCGGCCGTGCTTGTACTGGCAAACCCATGCTCAATAAAAGCCTGGTAAGCGCTTTCCAGAATATTCTGACGCCTGCTGGTCATATCGTGAACTTTTGGCTGCGTGCCTAGTCAGTGTTGTTTTCCACATAACCTGATTAATGAAACCAATGAGCCGGAGGGATTTGATTCGCGCACCTTCACAAGAACCACATTAATGAAAAATGTCAATAATTTTCATCGCCTGTTAACGTCAAAATTTGGTTGTAAATCATTACGTTTTGTATGCATGAAGTATGCGTTATATTCCTTCAAACAAAATATAATTATCACTCAGTATCTATATCATGCGAGGTAATTATTCATGAATATTTATTAAAGTGATTGAAATAATAAAAATCAACTTAATTTGCCTGAGTGACGCAAAGGGCGGTAGCATGTTTTTTCGTCACTGCCTGAAAGGGTGATTTATAATTGATTATTTTTTTCTGAAATACCTTCCATGCCGTAATAAAAGAAAGAGAAATAATAAGCCATATAAGAGTTGAACATGGAAAAGAACTCTTTATACACAATAATTTTATTAGATTTACTTTCAAGCAGAAGTAAACCTCTTGATTCTGCGTCTAAAATCATGCTTCTCAGATGTGTGCGAGATATGCCACAACGTTTAGCAATAGAGCTTATCGTATCTTTAGAATTTTCGTTACGGATTCCGAGCATATAAATATTAATGAGCACCATGTGACCGGAATCTTTTGCGATAAATACTTCAACATCCTTTACAAGATTAATGAGAAAAACAGAAGACTCATGAATTTCTGTATATCGTCTAAAAAAAAATGGAAGATCAAAACTACTTAAACGTTCACCCTTTAATGATTCAGGAAAGACAGTTTTCAAACTAGGGGTCATAGTATTAAGCAGGCATAAAGTATCTTCAATTCCTTTTTCAGTCATCATGTATGTTTTTTTTCGACGATCTTTATTGCTGTTGCAGACACGGATCCTTCCACTTACCTTAAAAAGAGTCAATAAAGAAGATACAGTATTCAAACTGACCATACCTGTTTTGAGGCACTGACGTGAAACTTCGGAGAGAGAGGAATCTTCCTGACTGTAATAAACCGAAGCAGTAATCGTTGAAATTAGAAATCTGTTATTACTAAAGATAAATTTATAAAACAACTTCTTACGAGCAAACTCATTCAGAATCATTTTGCAATGAATGCTTACCGCAAAATGAAAATTTTCATTTGCTTTAATTTCATCGTTAATTGATTTTATTCGCATGAACGTTTTTACTTTTCTTTCCATAACAACCTCTTCCACCCTAAAAGGCTATGTTAAAATGAATTCAACCTCAACAAAACACTTATCACATTAATTTAATTTAAGTTTCAAAGTGTTGACTCTGGTTAAATCACGGCATTGAAACATTTTAATGAGATAGATTGAAAAATGATTAAGTTAGAATTTGATAATTTTTATTTAACTGGATTTAAATGTTACATGAAGAAATATAGGATCTATGATGTGAAAAATATTTCTGAATTTTTTTAAAAAAATACCCCAAGAAAAAACCACTTCAAACACTGACTTATTCACCGCTCATAATAAAAGGCGAAAAGAAAATCATTCTCTTTAGTTCATAAAACATTGCCTTTATCAGTTTTCTTAGTAAAGCAAAGAGAGGTTTTTTGTTGAACTCAGGTGTGTTATACGGAAAAATTCGGATTTTAGGGGAGTGATTTCATATATAAAGAATATAATTATATCCGGAGAGTTTAATTATCTCTATAAGAGTATACACGTTTCACGAAGTTGCAATGCTCATTTCAAGACGAAAAGCTTTTATTCATAATAGGCTCTCTGCATTGAAAAAACTCGGCATCAGCTTTCTGAATCATGTCTTCTTTTCATGAAGTAATACCTGTTTTTTTAAAAGGTGCACAATGAAAATAGCGTTTGAACCCATTCTTAGTTCCGACGGTAAACTATACGCAGTTGAATGCCTCACCAGAGCTTATGGTGAGAAAGGTGAAAAATTGAATAACAATGAGCTTTTCTTTAAAACAGCGAGCGGAGAAGTGTTAAATGAAATTCTTAAAAATCAGATCGATGTAATTGAAAAAAATCACCACTTTTTTATAAATAAAAAAATTCGCGTCAGCATTAATTTAAATTATAAGTCGATTAAATTTATTGATCCGGAAACTCTCAGAAAGTTCAATGAACTTGAAATATTGTGCTTTGAGGTTGACGTACATGATATGCAGTTTCTCTCTGACAATGGGATAGAATTCCTGAATTCTTTGAATAATGATATCTGGCTTGATGACTTGGATGCCAATGAAGAGTATCCTCATCTGAATTTAATCAAAAACATTAAATCAATAAAAATAGATAAATACAGTTTTTGGAGGGATTTTTCCAATAAAAACTCAATTTCTGAGCTAACGGAAAAATACACTTCAAAGGATTTAAATGTTATTTTTGAAGGGGTTGAGAAAAATGAACAATTCCACAACCTAGAAAAAAAAAGACTTCTATTTGGTCAGGGATATCTTTTCAAAGAAATTTGTGAAGACGCCTTAAAAGACCTAACAGTGTTATTATCTACCAGTCCGCATCATGGGGGTGACAATTTATCTTGAAATAATTTCATTTTAATCCATATAAAATATCATACACTTCTTTTGCTAAAGATAAGGTTTTTTATTGGGGTTCATAGTTATAAGACTGGATTCGCCCATATATACTACAAAAGTCTCATGTAATCTCTTTCACATGATTAAGCAACATGCCTTATTGTTTTATCAAATTAAAATAACTTTTATTATGTCGGTAATTCTTTAGAAATACCAGCACCCTATATTGATGAAAAATGCACGGTAATGCTATATGAAGTGGGTGCAGACGTGCTTGAGAAATTAGTGACACTGTAGGGTGACATGATAAATGGCTCTGTCGCATTAACAGTAGTCAGTTAACATGTTTTTTACCTATCTTATCTGCCTATGCAACAAATCTGAACAGCCTTCAAATGTCTGCACTTTCCTGTTGAATTTATTTTTCAGTGTTTTCTCTGATATCTTTCTTACTCATTAAGCCTGCGAAATCTGTAGTAGATTATGGCTGAACGCGGAATCACCATTGGTAGGTCAAAGTCAATGCCAAAAAATCAGTTTATGAAACTATCATCATAAGGCAAAGCAAGTGCCTTAATAACTTGATTGAGCAGGATAAATAAAATATCAAACGACCAATGAGTCTGATACCCGGATTTGAATTTTTTCTGTCGGGCACGGATTTTCCCATCTTTCTTTGAGCTGCTCTTCATAATATGTAAAGGACAGTATCAAGACACAAAGTGATGGATTGTCACCCGCAAAAAATTATATCTGTTAACTACCAAAAAACCGCAGCATAAACCTTTCTGACATGCATACGCTATTACGATATAGCCTTATTTACCCATCAGGATGGACGAAGCCAATTTATTCCACAGGAGCTTTTAGGATATACGAATGAAGAAATCTATAATAGGAATTATGATAGGTATTATACATTCAACCAATACTTATTCTGCCACGGATGCCCAAGGTAATGCAGTCGCAACCAGTGCAGTGACTAGTAAAGATCAGGTAGCTGGTAGCTACCAGTATACTTATGATGATGGATATTTATCCTCAGCAGAGTCGCCCTATAAATTTAAATCGACGCAGAATGGAGGTGGTTACGATATTAGTTATTATGATACGGTCAATAATAAAGATATTAAATTAACCTTTAATAAAGACGCTGACAGTCATATAGGCGCGGACGGTGGAAGTGATTACGCGATTAATGCTGAAGATAGCAGTGCATATTATGAGGGTGACCTTGTTGATGGGGTAAAGATAAAATCAACCAATAACAGTGTTGTTGTTATATATAAAAGTTACACAAATAAAGCAGAGATTGAAAATTCTTCAGGTTCAATGCTGTTTTTAGACTCTAATAATGCAGAGGGAGCACAAATCACAAATAACTCAGACTCTTTTGCCTATATTATGAATAACATTGCAACTTCAGCAAGTATAAATAACTATGGCCCTGCTTACATTTATATTAAAAATAATAATGCGGGCAATGCTACCATCCTGAACTCAGGAACAGCTGTTGTAGATAATAATGCGGTAGATAACGCCACCATCATAAACGATAACGGCACTATCGATTTAAATTATAACAATGCATCTGGTGCAAAAATAAGCAATGCCAACGGAGGGGTTCTCAAAGCAAGAAATAACAAAATAGATAACGATTCGATTATCTCTAATAAAGATGCAAGCACTGCATATTTGATTGAAAACTCAGTCAGTAGTGCTGAGATTATAAATAAAAATGCCAAAATGTATCTGTCTGGTAATTCTGCAAAAAGTTCAGTCGTTATAAATGAAAATGGTAACATATATATAGATAAAAATACTATAACCAATGATTCTTCCGTGGAAAATAGTGGTGTAATTAAAGCTACGCTTAACACTGTCTCGTCTTCTTCATTTAACTCAACAGATGGCTCAATTTTACTCTATGGGAATAATGTCAGTAATACCTCTATTAATAACTCAGCAGAGTCTGTATTAGTTATTGGTGATTGTGTTGCAGGCGATGAAAATGGTTGTACTGAAAGCAAAAAAACTACTGCTAATAACAGCACTATAGATACAGTGGGAAAAGCTATTCTATCAGGTACTCTTTTAGGATCGAATAATAAGATTTCCAATAGTGGAACTGCCATTTTAGAAGGCCTCTCTGCTAAAGGTACTGACATTGTAAATAGCGGCTATATCTCTCTATTGAAGGATACTTCATCATCAATTGGTAATTTAACTAACAGTGGTTTTATCCTTCTCAGTAGTGGTACAAATACGGCAAACATACTGACTGTTAATGGCAATTATGAAGGAATAAATGGAAATGTCGTCTTTAATTCCAAACTAAATGGTGACAATAGTAGTACTAATAAACTCATCATTACTGGTAATGCATCAGGCACTACTTATGTCACCGTTGACAACCAAGGCGGAAATGGCAGCCAGACCCTCGAAGGCATTGAACTCATTTCTACCGGCAGCTCTACGGCTGATGCCTTTACGCAGAGCGGGCGTATAGTGGTAGGTAGCTATGAGTACCATCTGCAACATGGCACCGCTTCCGGCACAAATATGAATAACTGGTATCTGACCAGCCAGAGTGACAACAGTGGTAATAGCGGTAATGACAGTAATGCCGGTACCGCGCATATCTATCGCCCAGAGCGCGGGAGCTATGCCTCCAACCTGCAGGCCGCGGCCACGATGTTCAGCATGCGCCTGAAGGATCGTCAGGGCGGTAGCGTCTACACGTATCCGGGAACTGGTGAAGGCCATGAGAGCAGCCTGTGGGTACGTTCGGTGGGCGGTCATACGGAAGGCCGTCTGTCAGACGGGCAGTCAAAGTACTCTGCTAACCGAATGGTGTTTCAGCTGGGTGGGGATGTCTTCAACGGCAGCCTGGGCGCCGACGATGCCTTGAGTCTTGGCCTGATGGGCGGCTACGGTAAACAGTACAGCAACACGAACAACAACATCTCTGGTTATCATTCAAAAGGCTCTGTATGGGGTTACAGCACGGGCATCTATGGTACCTGGTATCAGAATGCGAATGACAAAACCGGTCTGTATGCCGACAGTTGGCTGGCGTGGAACTGGTTCGATAACTCGGTGAAGGGTGACGAGCTGTCCTATGAGAAGTACAAATCAAAAGGCCTGACGGCCTCCCTGGAAACGGGTTATGTCTTCCATACCGGCTCGTATATGACGTCAGACGGGATGGAAAACAACGTCTACGTGACGCCACAGGCACAGGTGCTGTGGTCCGGCGTGAAAGCTGATGACCACACGGAAGCGAATGGCACGACGGTGAAAGGTCGCGGCAGTGATAACGTACAGACTCGCCTGGGTGTACGTCTGTCAATGATCGGTCAGAGCCATCTGGACAAGGGTTCTTTCCGTCAGTTCGAGCCGTTCGTGGAAGCAAACTGGTTGTATACGTCGAAGGACTATGGCG
>NZ_CAJCKS010000080.1:0-22511 GCF_903970985.1 Pantoea sp. ME81
GACGCAAAGTCTGGATCAGGCATTTGAACTCTATCTGAGCCGACAAGAGAAGCAGCACAACATGCAGAGCGGCACCCTGGTCAATTACGCCCGCGCCGTGCTGGATTGGGGCTGGTCACCTTTGCATCAGCGTCATATGCGCTATGAGAAAGTCACCATTCGCTATTATTGTCAGCAAGCCGACGATGCCGAGTGGTGTTTCGATCATCTTCGCCATTTTTTGGTGACCTGGTATCCGGCTTATCGCGGCAATCCCTAAGGGCGTCTCGTGACACCCTTAGGGATTAGGGTTTGACCAGACGAATCGCATGCTCCAGCATCCGCTGTTCGTCGCGTTCATCATGCGCGCGATGATGGCGGGTTCGCTGCAATAAATCGGTGATTTCAGCGCGTTTAGTTTCGTGGCCACATTCGGATAGGACAATCACCGCGTCGCCAATGACCCGACACACTTCATCGTAATCGTCTTCACTTAATACATCACGTTTCATCTCTCCTCCTGGTGTGACACGGCCTGATTTCCGCAAATCAAAAGGCCTGCTACTTCGTTTAAGCCTGGACAGAGTTCAACAATCCTGCAAACCACTGTTACAACCTCGTTGGCCTGCGGGTTGCTGGTCTGAAAATCTGTGACTACGCTGAATCGTAATATTCACAACCAGCAGGGAGTCATCATGACTGATAAAGCGGAAGCAAAATTGAATGAAGCAGCGGGCGCAGTTGAAGAAAAAATCGGGGAATGGACCGGCTCTCGCAAACATCAGGCTAAAGGCGCCGCGCGTCGTTATCCCGCGCAAGCCAGTTATGCTGTGCAGGATGCAGCAGATTGCGTGGTCAAATCGGTACGTGATAATCCGGCAACTGGCCTGGCGGTAGCGGCCAGCATCGGCATTATTGTCGGTTTCCTGCTGGGCAGGAAATAAGCGGCGATGGGGGGCCTTCCTGGCCCCAACGCTTATTGATGATGACCGACCTCATCCAACCTTTCCTGAATATGTTCATCCGGCGTCTCTGCCACATCAGCCGTGCTGTTATTCACATCCAGATGACGCCCCTGGTGCACAGAGATATTCACTGGCACGTCAGGTAATTGCGCACAGCTGCCAAATGACACCAGTAAAAAGAACCACGCGGCTAATGACGTCTTTGCCATCTTCACTTCCACCCACACTGTTTTGAGTCGGGCCAGATTGCCTGACAGAGTGCAAATTAGCGTCAGCGCTGCGCAAAGCTGTGTGGGGAGATGTGAGCAATCAGGCTTGCGAACGGCGTGCTTTGAAGCGCGCCACCATGGTCATCAATGCCTGATAAATCAATCCAGCGTACAAGCTTTTCACCACCACCATACTGATGGCCTCACCCTGCGCCTGCCACGAAGTGAACCACATGAAAATGCCCCACAGCAGCGAAAACAGCAACCAGCCCTTAACGAATTTGATGACACCTTGCATACCACCTCCAGAATCTGAAGCGCAAAACATAGCGGGTTTTGCCGGAAAAGGCACGACGAGGGGTTCATGGATGCTATCTGTTTCAAAGTTTTGCGAAATGTATTGTCAGGCGCGAACCGCCGTTAAGAAATTGCGCACTTGTCGCATACAGTATGATCACAGTTTGTGATTGAATCCCCGCCATCGTTGTCAGGCATGTTGTGAATATGAATTATTTAAGCGATATCCAGAAATTTATTGAGAGTAACACCCTGCTATCCACCACTTTTAGCTTGCTGCTGCTGGTGATTGCGGGGATGGTGACGCATCTGATCTGCAAATTCTTTGTGGTGAAGGTGGTGCGCAAGGTCTTCTTCAGCACACACAAAAAACAGGTTCCACTCGATAAAGATGTGCGGCTATCTGAAAAGCTCTCAAACTTTATTCCGGTGATCACGGTCTACTACCTGCTGCAGTTTATGCCAGATCTGCCCGAGCATCTGCTGATTGCTATTAAGACTATCTGCGGCATTTTGTTCTTTGTTTATCTGTCGCTGTTCTTCACAGAAGTGCTGGAGATTGTTAACAACTCCTACTCCCGCAAATCAAAGCGTAAGAATCACTCGATCAAGGGCTATATTCAGGTCGGCAAGATCCTGGTGCACATTATTTCGGCGATCATGATTCTGGCCATTATGTCGAATAAATCGCCAGTGATTATTATCTCGAGTTTGGGTGCGGTTGCTGCGGTATTGATGTTGGTGTTCCAGCACACCTTAATGTCGCTGGTAGCGAATATTCAGGTGTCATCCAACGATGTGCTGCAACTTGGTGACTGGATTGAGATGCCGGATAAAGGCATTAGCGGCGAAGTGATTGATATTGCACTGCACACCATTACGCTGCGTAACTGGGATAACACTTTGTCACGCATCCCGACGAAAAACTTCCTCACCGAAACCTATACCAACTGGCAGGCGATGTTCTCCTCCGGCGCGCGCCGTATTATGCGTAGCTTCCACCTCGACCAAATGTCGATTCGCTTTCTCGATCACGAACTCATTCAGCAGATGAGCCAGATTCGCGGTGTTAACGAACAGCTGTCAGCGTTAATGGATGGCCGTGACAGCAATGCAGTGGGCGATCGTTGGTTTGCTGACAACGGCATGACCAACTTGACAGTGTTCCGCAAATATCTCACCGCGTGGCTGTCGCAGCGCGATGATATTAAGCAGGATATGTATATCGTGGTGCGCACCATGAAGCCCTCGCCGGAAGGTTTGCCGGTAGAAGTCTATTGCTTCACCTCGTCGATATTTTGGGTGGAGTATGAGAATTCGCAGTCAGCGATCTTCGAATATATCTATGCGATTGTCGGCCAGTTTGGCCTGCGCATGTATCAGCATCCGGGCGGCAATGATTTCTGGCGCTTGTCGCAGCAGCATGCGTCATCCGCCAAATCTGTTGAACAGCAGGCCGATTAACTTAGCGCATAAAAAAACGGGAGCCATGGGCTCCCGTCTCAATTTCTGGCTGGCAGAAATTACATGTTCGCGATGATCGCGTCACCAAACTCTGAACATTTCAGCAGTTTAGCGCCATCCATCAGACGCTCGAAGTCATAGGTCACGGTCTTAGCAGCGATTGCGCCTTCCATGCCTTTAACAATCAGGTCTGCGGCTTCGAACCACTCCATGTGACGCAGCATCATTTCTGCGGACAGGATAACGGAACCTGGGTTCACTTTATCCTGACCCGCATACTTAGGCGCCGTACCGTGGGTTGCTTCGAACAGTGCGCACTCGTCACCGATGTTCGCGCCAGGTGCGATACCGATACCACCAACCTGTGCCGCCAGGGCATCAGAGATGTAGTCACCGTTCAGGTTCATACAGGCGATAACGTCGTATTCAGCTGGACGCAACAGGATCTGCTGCAGGAAGGCGTCAGCGATCACGTCTTTAACGATGATCTCTTTGCCAGTGTTTGGATTCTTGAACTTCATCCATGGACCGCCATCGATCAGCTCGCCGCCGAACTCTTCTTTCACCAACTGGTAGCCCCAGTCTTTGAATGAGCCTTCGGTGAACTTCATGATGTTGCCTTTGTGAACCAGGGTCAGAGAATCACGATCGTTGGTGATGGTGTACTCAACCGCAGCACGCACCAGACGTTTAGTGCCCTCTTCAGAGCACGGCTTCACGCCGATACCACACTGCTCAGGGAAGCGAATTTTCTTCACGCCCATCTCTTCGCGCAGGAACTTGATCACTTTGTCCGCTTCTGGCGTGCCCGCTTTCCACTCGATACCCGCATAGATATCTTCTGAGTTTTCACGGAAGATCACCATGTCGGTATCTTCTGGGCGTTTAACCGGGCTTGGAGTGCCGGTGTAGTAGCGAACCGGACGCAGACACACGTACAGATCCAGCTCCTGACGCAGCGCCACGTTCAGAGAACGAATACCGCCGCCAACTGGCGTAGTCAGTGGGCCTTTGATGGCAACGCGGTACTCTTTGATTAAATCGAGGGTTTCTTGCGGCAGCCAGACGTCCTGGCCGTAAAGTTCTACTGATTTCTCACCAGTATAAATTTCCATCCAGGAAATTTTGCGCTCGCCGTTGTAGGCTTTCTTCACAGCGGCATCAACCACTTTCAGCATAACAGGGGAAACATCAACGCCGATGCCATCACCTTCGATGTAAGGAATGACTGGGTTATTCGGAACAGTGAGTTTGCCCTGAACCAGGGTGATTTTTTGACCTTCCGCCGGAACAACTACTTTGCTTTCCATCAACCTCTCCTTCGAGCGATTTTTTGTTAATGATTTGTAAGATGCGGGTCAATACTACTTGAATATTTCCGCTACGCCAATCACCGCAGTTTCGCGTTATAATGCGCCGATTGTTTCTGACTGCAAAGCCCATGCGAAAAACTTCTCAACGAATTCACCAGGATAAGCGTCCAAACACCGCAGCACGCCAGCCCGTGCGCCGTGACACACGTCCAAAAGGACCGCGACGCGTCATACTCTTTAACAAACCTTTCGATGTTTTACCGCAGTTCAGTGATGAAGCGGGACGCCGCACGCTCAAGGATTTCGTGCCGGTTAGCGACGTTTATGCCGCCGGCCGCCTCGATCGCGACAGCGAAGGTTTGATGATTCTGACCAACGATGGCGCGCTACAGGCGCAACTTACGCAGCCCGGTAAACGCACCGGAAAAATCTATTATGTGCAGATTGAAGGTGCACCACAGGAATCAGATTTATCCCTGTTACGCAACGGCGTCACCCTCAATGATGGACCCACGCTGCCTGCTGGCGTGGAATTAGTCACTGAACCAGAGTGGCTCTGGCCGCGCCAGCCGCCGATCCGCGAGCGTAAAGCGATCCCGACCAGTTGGTTGAAAATCACCCTGTACGAAGGACGTAACCGTCAGGTGCGGCGCATGACGGCGCATATTGGTTTTCCCACCTTACGCCTGATTCGCTTTGCCATGGGCAAATATCAACTGAACGATTTAGCCCTGGGAGAGTGGCGCGATGTCAGTGCCAACGTTTAGATCACGACTTTTCAATAACTTTTAGTTAACAAATTCGGAGGAAGGATGTTTAAACCTCATGTAACCGTAGCCTGCATTGTGCAGGCACAAGGCGAATTGCTGGTGGTCGAGGAGCGTGTTCATGGCCGTATTACCTGGAATCAGCCGGCGGGCCATCTCGAAGCTGATGAAACGTTGCTCGAAGCCGCACAGCGTGAGTTATTTGAAGAGACGGGAATAGACGCTAAACCTGAGTATTTCCTCGGTGTGCAGCAGTGGATCGCGCCTGACGATACACCTTTTGTGCGTTTCCTGTTTGGCCTCGATCTGCCAGAAAAATGCGAGACGTCCCCGCACGATCGCGACATCGATTGCTGCTGGTGGCTGCCGCCAGAGCAGATTCTGACGGCGAATCGCCTGCGTTCACCGCTGGTCGCTGAGAGTGTACGATTGTGGCAGCAAGGCGCACGTTATCCGCTGCAACTGGTGGCGCCGTTCCAATGGCCGTTTCACGAAGGTGCGCGCCCGGCTTCGGCATGATAGAATGCGCCGCCTGTTTTTATCGTAATTAAGAGTGCGTCATGTCTGACAACAGCCAGAAAAAAGTGATCGTCGGGATGTCCGGCGGCGTCGATTCTTCCGTATCCGCCTGGTTACTGCAACAGCAGGGCTATCAGGTTGAAGGCCTGTTCATGAAGAACTGGGAGGAAGACGACGGCGAGGAGTATTGCACCGCCGCTGATGATCTGGCTGACGCTCAAGCCGTGTGTGACAAACTCGGCATTAAACTGCACAAAATCAACTTCGCGGCTGAGTACTGGGATAACGTGTTCGAACACTTCCTGGAAGAGTACAAAGCGGGCCGCACGCCAAACCCCGATATTCTGTGCAACAAAGAGATCAAGTTTAAAGCCTTTCTTGAATTCGCAGCTGAAGATCTCGGCGCAGACTTTATTGCCACCGGTCACTATGTGCGCCGCGCCGATGTGAATGGCACCAGCCAGTTACTGCGCGGCCTCGACGGCAATAAAGATCAGAGTTACTTCCTCTACACCCTGAGCCATGAGCAGATTGCGCAAAGCCTGTTCCCGGTAGGTGAGTTGGAGAAACCCGAAGTCCGTCGTATCGCTGAAGAACTGGATTTGATCACCGCGAAGAAAAAAGACTCGACCGGTATCTGTTTTATCGGTGAGCGTAAATTCCGCGACTTCCTTGGCCGTTACTTACCTGCGCAGCCGGGCGAAATCGAAACCGTTGACGGTGAGATTGTCGGTGAGCATCAGGGTCTGATGTATCACACGCTGGGCCAACGCAAAGGATTGGGTATTGGTGGTCGCAAAGAGAGCAACGACGATCCCTGGTACGTGGTGGATAAAGACGTGGCGCGCAATCGTCTGGTGGTGGCTCAGGGTGCGGAACATCCACGCCTGATGTCTGTGGGCTTGATCGCTCAGCAACTGGATTGGGTCGATCGCCAAACGATGACGGCACCGCTGCGCTGCACGGTGAAAACCCGTTATCGCCAGACCGATATTCCCTGTGAAATTATCCCGCTCGATGCCGAGCGTATTGAAGTGCGTTTTGACGAGCCGGTTGCGGCCGTCACGCCTGGCCAGTCGGCCGTATTTTATCTGGGTGATGTTTGCCTCGGCGGCGGCATTATTGAACAGCGCCTGCCATTGGCAGAAGCCTGAGGTCGGCGCTGCCGACGCGATGACAGGAGTTAAGCGTGGCTAAGAACTATTATGAGATAACGCTCGCGCTGGCGGGTATTTGTCAGTCCGCGCATCTGGTGCAGCAATTAGCGCATCAGGGCAGTTGCAACAATGCCGCATTAACCGTGTCGCTGCGCAGCCTGCTGGATCTGAACCCCGGCTCGACGCTGGCGGTCTTTGGCAATGATGAAGCGAATCTGCACCTCGGCCTGGAATCGCTGATTGCGGTGTTGAACAGCGGCAGCCGCCAGGGTGCCGGGGCCGAACTGACACGTTACACCCTGAGCATGATGGTGCTGGAACGTAAACTGCACGGCAACAGCGCGGCGCTGAACACGCTCTCTCAGCGCATTGCACAGCTTGATCGCCAACTCGCGCATTACGAGCTGGAATCTGAAACCATCACCAGTGCCATGGCGGGGATTTATGTCGATGTGATCAGCCCGCTGGGTCCGCGCATTCAGGTCACCGGTTCGCCGCAGGTATTACAGAATTCTCAGGTACAAAGCAAAGTACGCGCTACCTTGCTGGCAGGCATTCGTGCCGCTGTGTTGTGGCAGCAGGTTGGCGGTGGCCGCCTGCAGCTAATGTTCTCGCGCCAGCGTCTGCTGCGTGAAGCCAAAACCATTTTATCCCGGCTGGGCCCGGCGTATTAAGCGCCGCCCTGCCCTAATTTGTTAACGATTCAGGAGTTGCACTGATGGAATTATCCTCTCTGACCGCCGTCTCACCTGTCGATGGCCGTTATGGCGATAAAGTCAGCCCGCTGCGCGCCATTTTCAGCGAATACGGTTTGCTGAAATTCCGCGTTGAGGTTGAAGTTCGCTGGTTACAGAAACTGGCTACGACCGCAGAGATCAAGGAAGTTCCTGCATTTGATGCTGACGCAAACGCTTTCCTTGATGCCATTGTCGCCAATTTCAGCGAAGAAGACGCAGCGCGCATCAAAACCATCGAACGCACCACCAACCACGACGTTAAAGCGGTTGAATACTTCCTGAAAGAGAAAGTGGCCGATATCCCTGCGCTGCATGCGGTATCCGAGTTCATCCACTTCGCCTGTACTTCTGAAGATATCAACAACCTGTCGCACGCGCTGATGCTGGAAACCGCTCGCCGTGATGTCATCGTGCCTTTCTGGAACAAAATCATCGATGCGGTGAAAGGTCTGGCGCAGGAATATCGTGATATTCCGCTGCTGTCGCGTACTCACGGCCAGCCTGCTACGCCATCCACCATGGGTAAAGAGATGGCTAACGTCGCTTACCGTATGGAACGTCAGCTGCGTCAGTTGAGCAAAATCGAAGTGCTGGGCAAAATTAACGGCGCGGTCGGCAACTACAACGCCCACATCGCTGCGTATCCGGAAGTGGACTGGCATCAGCTGAGCGAGCAGTTTGTCACCTCACTGGGCGTGACCTGGAACCCGTACACCACTCAGATCGAACCGCATGATTACATTGCGGAACTGTTCGATTGCATCGCGCGTTTCAACACCATCCTGATCGACTTTGACCGTGATATCTGGGGTTACGTAGCTCTCAATCACTTCAAGCAGAAAACCATCGCGGGCGAAATTGGTTCTTCCACCATGCCGCATAAAGTGAACCCAATTGACTTCGAAAACTCAGAAGGCAACCTCGGTCTGGCGAATGCGGTGATGCAGCACCTGGCGAGCAAACTGCCGGTTTCCCGCTGGCAGCGCGATCTCACCGACTCTACCGTACTGCGTAACCTCGGCGTCGGCGTGGGCTATGCGCTGATCGCTTATCAGGCGACGTTGAAAGGTATCTCTAAACTGGAAGTGAACCGCGATCGTCTGCTGGACGAACTGGATCACAACTGGGAAGTGCTGGCCGAGCCGATCCAGACCGTGATGCGCCGCTACGGTATCGAGAAGCCATACGAAAAACTGAAAGAGCTGACGCGTGGCAAACGTGTGGATGCAGCCGGTATGCAGGCCTTCATCGACAGTCTCGAACTGCCGGAAGAAGAGAAAGTGCGTCTGAAGCAGATGACACCGGCCAACTATCTCGGCCGCGCCATTCAGATGGTTGATGATTTAAAATAATCATTGAGGGTGTGCCTGCGCGCACACCCTACCCTTCCCCTCAGGCAGTCGAGCACCAGCAAATCGGCCAGTGCATCAATCCCTTGTTGCCTGCGTCCGGAATGAATGCTCGCCGCTTTTTGCTGCTGTCGTTCAAACGATGACAATCAAGTGTTGTTCTCTTGTTTAGCTCGCTTAACATATACTCTTGCCATCATCACTGAGTTTGAAGGTAAGGAAATTCTATGCGTGTTCTGGTTGTGGAAGATAATGCACTGCTGCGTCATCATCTCGCCGTGCAGTTACGTGAAATGGGTCATCAGGTGGATGCTGCCGAAGATGCCAAAGAAGCCGACTATTTCCTGCAGGAACACATTCCCGACATTGCGCTGGTCGATTTAGGCTTGCCTGATGAAGATGGCATGTCGTTGATTCGTCGCTGGCGCGGTGATGCTGTGCGTCAACCTATTCTGGTGTTGACGGCGCGTGAAGGCTGGCAGGCTAAAGTGGAAGCACTGGAAGCCGGTGCCGATGACTACGTCACCAAACCTTTCCATATCGAAGAAGTCGCTGCACGTTTGCAGGCGCTGATGCGTCGCAACAGTGGACACGCTTCGCAGATCATTGCGATGCCGCCGTTCCAGGTTGATCTGTCACGTCGTGAAGTCACCGTCAATGATGCACCGGTCAAACTCACCGCCTTTGAGTACACCATTGTAGAAACCTTGATCCGCAACGCCGGAAAAGTGGTCAGCAAAGATTCGTTGATGCTGCAACTCTATCCCGATGCCGAACTGCGCGAGAGCCATACCATTGATGTTTTGATGGGTCGCCTGCGTAAAAAGATTCTTGCGCTCCATCCGACCGAAGTGATTAACACCGTGCGCGGCCAGGGCTATCGCTTTGATCTCTGATTTATGAATTGGCTGAATCGCTTACGTCCTTTCTCATTACGCGCCCGGTTTTTACTGGCGACTGCCGCTATTGTCCTGTTTCTGTCGCTCTCCTACGGCATGGTTGCCGTAGTCGGCTATGTGGTGAGTTTCGATAAAAACACCTATCGCGTGATGCGCGGCGAGAGCAACCTGTTCTTCACCCTGGCGCAATGGCAAAACAATAAGCTGACCATTGCCCAGCCAGAGCGTATGACGCTCAATTTCCCGACGCTGGTGTTCATCTACGATGAACACGGCAAGTTGCTGTGGCAGCAGCGTGATGTGCCTGACATCCGCAAAAACATTCGGCGTGAGTGGCTGCTCAAGCCCGATTTTTATGAAATCGACACCACAAATCGCACCAGTCTGGCCGCCATCGGCAACAACTCCGAGGTCAAAGAGCGGTTACATCAACTGGACAGCGACAACAACGACACCTTTACCCACTCGGTCGCCGTCAACCGTTACGATGCCACCACCAACTTACCGGCACTGACCATCGTCGTGGTGGATTCCATCCCTCAGGAACTGCAGCACTCGGATGTGGTGTGGTCATGGTTTAGCTATGTGCTGGCAGCAAACCTGCTGTTAGTGATTCCGCTGCTGTGGCTGGCCGCGCACTGGAGCCTGCGCCCTATTGGTGATTTAACCGCGCAGGTGCGTGAACTGGAAACGGGTCATCGCGAGAATCTGGACGACAATCCACCGCAGGAGTTGCGCAGCCTGGTGCGAAATCTCAACCTGCTGCTGACCAATGAGCGCCAGCGCTACACGCGTTATCGCACCACCCTGTCTGATTTAACGCACAGCCTGAAAACCCCGCTGGCGGTGTTGCAGAGTACCTTACGCTCCCTGCGCAGCGGCAAGGAGCTCACCGTGGAGCAGGCCGAGCCGGTGATGCTGGAGCAGATTAGCCGTATTTCACAACAAATTGGCTACTACCTGCATCGAGCCAGTATGCAAGCCGATCATAATCCGCTGCAGCGCGATCTGCATTCGGTGTCGGCACTACTGGATAGCCTTTGCTCGGCGCTGAATAAGGTTTATCAGCGCAAAGGTGTCGAAATCACCCTGGATATCTCCCCCGAGTTGACCTTTATCGGCGACCAAAATGACTTTATGGAAGTGCTGGGCAATGTGCTGGATAACGCCTGCAAATACTGCCTGGAATTTATTGAGGTCAGCGCACGACAAACCGACAAGGCACTGCATCTGTTTATTGATGATGACGGCCCCGGCATTCCTGAAAGCAAACGCGATCTGATCTTCGTGCGCGGTCAGCGTGCCGATACGTTACGTCCCGGCCAGGGCCTTGGCTTAGCCGTGGTCCGCGACATCCTCGAACAATACGCCGGTAAGGTGATCGCCAGCACCAGCCCACTAGGCGGTGCCCGCATGGAAGTGATTTTCCAGCGTCAGGAAGTTGAACATCACCGCGAGTAGAAAGGCCTGCGGGCTGTTATACTTGCCTGCATTCATGGCCCTAACCGGAACACTCGTATGGACTATCAGCTCGATATTAACTGGCCCGACTTTATTCAGCGCTACTGGCAAAAACGTCCGGTGGTGCTCAAGCGTGGTTTTAAAAACTTCATTGATCCCATTTCTCCTGATGAGCTGGCGGGTCTGGCGATGGAAAACGAGGTGGACAGCCGCCTGGTGAGCCATAACAACGGCAAATGGCAGGTTAGCCATGGTCCGTTTGAAAGCTATGATCATCTCGGCGAGAGCAACTGGTCGCTGCTGGTGCAGGCGGTTAATCACTGGCATGAACCTTCTGCTGCCCTGATGCGCCCGTTCCGCTTCCTGCCTGACTGGCGCATTGACGATCTGATGATCTCTTTTGCCGTTCCGGGCGGCGGCGTAGGCCCGCACTTCGACCAGTATGATGTGTTTATCATTCAGGGCACCGGCCGTCGTCGCTGGCGCGTAGGCGAAAAAGTGCCGATGAAACAGCACTGCCCGCATCCCGATCTGCTTCAGGTTGAGCCGTTTGATGCCATCATCGATGAAGAGATGGAGCCGGGCGACATTCTGTACATTCCACCAGGATTCCCGCATGAGGGCTATTCGCTGGAAAATGCCATCAATTATTCGGTCGGTTTCCGTGCACCTAACGGTCGTGAATTGATTAGCGGCTTCGCTGATTACATGCTGGCGCACGAATTAGGCAGCTATCGTTTCAGCGATCCGGATGTGCCGTCGCGTGATTGCCCGTCACAGATTTTGCCTTCTGAAGTGGAAGGAATTCGTCAGGTGATGCTGGATGTCATTAATCAGCCAGAACAGTTTAATCAGTGGTTTGGTGAGTTTATCTCACAGACACGTCACGAACTGGATATCGCGCCTCCTGAGCCGCCGTATCAGCCTGATGAGATTTACGATGCGCTGCAGCAAGGCGATGCGCTGACACGTCTTGGTGGCCTGCGCGTGTTAACGCTGGGCGATGCGGTGTTTGTGAATGGTGAGCGCGTGGCGTGCAGCCACCCGGAAGTGCTGGCGGCACTGGCACATAATCAGGTGTTAACGCTGGAAGATTTCGGCGATACGCTGGACGATCCGTCGCTGCTGGCACAGCTTGCGGCGCTGGTGAACAGCGGCTACTGGTTCTTTGGTGAGTAATCTGTTGCGCTAAAATCGCGCCTCTTTATCACGGCGCGATTTACCACAGGTGTTTGCCGCGACAGAGACGCTGTTGACTGCGCCGCCACGTAAGATATTGATAAAAGGCCTGCTTAGCAGGCCTTTTTCATACTATTTCTTCTCTGCTGCCAGCGCAGACAAGCGCACAATCACATCCACCGCCTGCGACATCACATTTAATGACGCGAACTCGTGTTTACCGTGGTAGTTATAGCCGCCGGTGAACAGGTTCGGACACGGCAAACCTTTCCACGATAGCGCAGAACCGTCGGTGCCACCGCGAATCGGCTTCACCACCGGTTCAATCCCGCAATCACGAATGGCCTGCAGCGCCAGCTCAATGATCTGCGGATGCGGCTCAACTTTCTCACGCATATTGCGGTAGCTGTCGCTGATCTCCACTTTTATTGAGCATTCGGCCTGCAGTCCTTTACCGACCCGCTCAGCAATCTCTTCCAGCAGCTGTTTACGCTGTTCATAGCTGTCGGCGTCGAAATCACGAATCAGATACATCAGCTCGGCGTGCTCAACCGTGCCTTTGATGGTGTGCAGATGGAAAAAGCCTTCATAACCGTCAGTGAACTGCGGTTTCTCTTTGGCGGGCAGCTCGGCGTGGAAACGCATCGCCAGATCCAGCGCGTTCACCATGACGTTTTTCGCACTGCCAGGGTGCACGTTATTGCCGGTGATTTTCACCATCGCGGTCGCTGCATTGAAGTTTTCAAACTCAAATTCGCCGAGATCGCTGCCATCAATGGTGTACGCCCAGTCCGCTGCAAAACCTTCAACATCGAAATGAGAGGTGCCGCGTCCAATCTCTTCATCAGGGGTAAACGCCACACGAATCGCGCCGTGCGGAATATTCTTTTTCACCAGTCGCGCCATCGCCGTCATGATTTCAGCGATACCCGCTTTATCATCTGCGCCCAGCAAGGTTTTGCCATCGGTGGTGATCAGCGTATGGCCAATCAATTTGTGAAGAATCGGGAACATCACCGGCGAGAGGATTTCATCGCCATTGCCCAGCGCAATATCGCCGCCACGGTAGTTTTCGATAATCTGCGGATTGACGTTTTTAGCGGTGAAATCCGGTGACGTATCCATATGCGAGATAAAGCCGATCACCGGGGTCGGCCAGTCAACGTTGGCGGGCAAAGTGCCCATCACGCAGCAGTGATCGCTCAGGGACACATCAACAAATCCCAGTGCAATCAGCTCTTCCTGTAACTGACGCGCCAGCGTCCACTGCCCTTCACTGCTGGGCACCTGACGCGCCTGCGGTTTTGACTGAGTTTCTACGGCCACATAACTGAGAAAACGCTCAAGTAATTGATCCATTTGTCATCCCTCTAAAGAACCTGCGTTATTATCATGGCGCGTGAGGCGCGCCATGTTGCGTCAAATCATTATCCTTCAGGTTAGCGTTCTCAGCGCAAAGTGCTTAACCAGATATCGTCTTACTTATACAGCCCGAGTAGAAAGGTATGCACAAAATCCGGTACCACTTCACTGGCCAAGCCGTACTGGCTTTCCGCGAACTCATTGCCCACCTGACTCGGCTCCAGATTAAGCTCAACGGTATGCGCACCCTGCAGTTTTGCTTCATGCACAAAACCGGCGGCGGGATAGACATGCCCGGAGGTGCCAATGGCGATAAACAGATTGGCTTTCTCTATCGCCTGATAAATCTCTTCCATGCCGAGCGGCATTTCTCCAAACCACACCACATGCGGACGGAGTCGGGCCGGGAACTGGCAGCAGGTGCAACGATCGTCCGGCTTAACATCTTCCGTCCAATCCAGCACCTGACCACTGCTTTCACAGCGCACTTTTAGCAATTCACCGTGCATATGCAACACGCGCTGACTGCCTGCCCGCTCATGGAGATTATCAATGTTCTGCGTCACCAACAGGAAGTTGTCGCCCAGCACCTGTTCCAGTTCGGCCAACGCTTTGTGCGCGGCATTTGGCTGAATCTCCGGCTGTTGCAACTGACGGCGGCGCGCATTGTAGAATCCTTGCACCAGATCGGGATTACGATGAAATCCTTCTGGTGTGGCAACATCTTCAACCCGATGCTCTTCCCATAATCCGTCGGCAGCGCGGAAGGTTTGAATGCCTGACTCGGCGGAGATGCCAGCGCCGGTCAGTACCACGACGCGCGGTTGCGGGTGCGCAGCCAGTTCAGCTTTGCGATCGCGTTCAAAGATGCGCTGGCGAAAGCGCTGATGCACTTTGCGGCGATTTTTCTTGTCGCGGGCGAGTCGTAGGCGGCGGCGCGGTATGCGCATAAAAGCTCCTTATGCTGCGGTGGTTGTCACCGCATGTCGGGTGTTTGGCTCGGGATAATGGTTCCCGATAATAGCGGCTGCGCATGACGGCTGCATGCCACAGACGCTGAAAATGTGCGCAGCCGCGAAGGCGGCTGCGTTTTTTATCATTACTGTCCGCTCAGTACGCGAGCCGGATCGATTCGACTGGCACGCCGCGCAGGATACCAGCTGGCAATCAGGCTGAGCAGGATGGCGGTCACCAGCACCGAAATCACATCAATCCAGTGCAACTCCGATGGCAGGAAATCAATGAAGTAGATATCCCCCGCCAGCAATTGATGACCGGTAAGATGCTCCAGTCCACGCACGATCGGTGTCAGGTTGAGCGCCACCAGCACACCCACCACGACACCGCTGATGCTGCCGAGCAATCCGGCCAGTAAGCCATACCAGATAAAAATGGCGCGGATCAGGCCATCTTTGGCGCCCAGCGTGCGCAGCACCGCAATATCACTGCTCTTGTCTTTCACCGCCATTACCAGCGTCGAGACGATATTAAAACAGGCCACGCCAATCACCAGCACCATCGCCAGATACATAATCGCGCGGATCATCTGGATATCGCGGTACATGTAACCGTAGGTGCCAATCCAGCTCTTAATATAGACATAAGAGTGCGTGGCTTCACCGGCATCGCGCACCAGTTTTTGCGCCTGGAAGGGATCGCTCATCTTCAGCGCAATGCCGCTGACGCTGTCACCCATATCAAGATATTTTTGCGCATCCGCCAGCGGCACCAGCGCCAGGCTGTGGTCGAGCATCCCACTGAGTTGCAGAATGCCTGATACCTGCAGACGAATACGTTTCGGTTGCAGCAGCTTATTTTCACCGTCATTGTTCGGGATCATGATGGTGATCCAATCGCCCTGCTTCACGTTAAGCGATTTCGCAATGCCGCCACCGAGGATGATCTGCTGTTTATCCGCGCCAAACTGCTGCCACGCATCGCCATCGACAAAACTCGGCAAGGCGCTTAGCCGCGATTCCTGTTGCGGATCGACACCCTTCACCTGCAACGCCTGCATCTTCGCGCCGCTCTCAATCAAGCCGGTAAAGTTAATGTAAGGCGCCGCTGCCGCGATACCCGGCACCTTTTCAATCGGTGCGATCATCGGCTGCCAGTTGCGGAAAGGCTGATTCACCGGTTCGATTTCACCGTGCGGTACCACGGCCAGAATGCGTTTGTTCAGCTCGCGTTCAAAACCGTTCATCGCGCTCAGGCCAATAATCAACACGGCAACACCCAGGGCGATGCCGATGGTCGAGATGATGGAGATCAGTGAGACCATGCCACCGCGCCGCCGACCGCGACTAAAGCGCAGCCCAAGCAGCAGGGATAATGATGAACCCATCAGATGGCTCCCAGCGTCAGATGCTCGCTCAACTGACCGTCGCGCATCTCCATCTGGCGATTCAGACGTTTGGCCAAGTTCAGATCGTGCGTCACCACCAAAAATGCAGTGCCCTGCTGCTGATTCAGCTCGCCCAGCAGTTTGAAAATCGCATCGGCGTTACGCGCATCCAGGTTACCGGTCGGTTCATCGGCCATCACCAGGCGCGGACGATTCACCAGCGCACGCGCAATAGCCACACGCTGACGTTCACCGCCTGATAACTCAGAAGGACGATGGGCAGCACGTTTTTCCAGTCCTACCGCTGCCAGCATTTCCAGCGCACGCGAGGCAGCTTCCGCTTTGGCGGTTTTACCAATCAGCAGCGGCATTGCGACATTCTCCAACGCCGTGAAATCTGGTAATAAATGGTGGAACTGATAGATAAAGCCCAGTTCACGATTGCGCAGTTCGGCTTTAGCAGAGGACGACATCGCATTCAGCGACTTGCCGTCAAACACCACGTCTCCCGAGGTCGGTGCATCGAGGCCGCCGAGCAGATGCAGTAAGGTACTTTTACCCGAGCCGGAGCTACCAACTATGGCCGTCAGTTCGCCTGGCTGCAGGCTAAAAGCCACATTGCGCAGCACATCGGTCTGCACGCTGCCTTCCTGATAGCTTTTGCACAGGTCACGACACTGCAACAAAGGGGTATTACTCATAACGTAAAGCCTCAGCGGGTTGAACGGCGGCAGCGCGCCATGACGGATAAAGGGTTGAGAGCAGCGCGACGATCATCGAGACCAGCGCAATCGTGACCACCTGCCAGACGTTGATATCGACCGGCAATGCAGCGCCATCCAGGAACAGGCCAATCACTGGCATCAAATTATTCAGCTGGCTGGCGAGCAGCACGCCGAGCAGCGTACCGAGCAAGGTGCCGATAATGCCGGCACTGGCGCCCTGCACCATAAACACCGCGACGATCTGTCGGCGGGTTAAGCCCTGCGTTTGCAGAATCGCCACTTCGCCCTGCTTTTCCATGATCAGCAGGCCGAGTGAAGTAATGATGTTAAACGCCGCCACCGCGATGATCAGACTCAGCAGCAGCCCCATCATGTTTTTTTCCATGCGCACCGCCTGGAACAGATCGCCTTTGCGCTCGCGCCAGTCTTTCAGCGTCAGGCCATCCGGCAATTTCTGTTCGCTGAAAGCATCCACATTTAGCGGTTTCTCCAGCCACAAACGCCAGCCGGTGATGTTCCCCAGCGGATAGCGCATCACGCGGGAGGCATCCTGCTGATTCACCAGAATCTGATAAGCATCGACTTCGCTGTTGGCAGCATAGGTGCCTGCGACGGTGAAGATACGCTGACTCGGCAAGCGGCCCACCGGCGTAAACTGGCTCACCGTCGGCACCATCAGACGCAGCTGGTCGCCACGTTTAACGCCCAACTGAGATGCCAGCTGTTCACCGAGAATCACATTGTATTGGCCCGGTTGCAGCACGTTCTGTTGCGTGTTCACAAGATAAGGGGTGAGCGGGTCTTGTTCGTCCGGGTTGATGCCCAGCATCACGCCCACTGAGACATTGCGCGCGCTTTGCAGCACCACATCCGCGGTCGTCAGCGGGGCCACACGCGTGACGCCCTGCAGTTTGAGGCTCTCCGCCTTCACCTGTTGTGGATTGATGCTGCCTTTGTCGCTGGTGACCAACGCTTGCGGCATCAGGCCGAGGATATTGCCCTCCAGCTCACGCTCGAAGCCGTTCATCACCGACAGTACGGTGACCAGCGCCAGCACGCCCAGCGTGATACCGATGGTGGAAAGCCAGGAGACGAAGCGACCGAAGCGGTCTGAGGCACGTCCACGCATGTAGCGCAAACCGATGAATAACGCGACTGGTTGATACATGAGATCCGTCTTGGCAGTTGCCTGAAAATAAGTAGTGGGATGATAAAGGAGCAGCCCTGTTTATGAAACCTCTAACCCTCTGAGTCTGTGGCAAAGTTGCATCCAAATACGTCGCAATCTGCGTCAATGCATAAAATTGCGACAAAATAATGATACTTATTGTGCGTTTATTAGGCATACCCTGCGGTAGACTTCTCCATGTAGCACAAATTTATGTCCAGCCGGCACCGCAGTATGCCCATTTAATCAGCACCGCAGTCAGCCCAAAGATTTCGTGCTGTGGCAAGGCGGCAAGCTTGCTAATCCCCAGGAGCTTACATCAGTAAGTGACTGGGGTTAGTAGGCACAGCCAACGCCGCCACGGTGCGAAAGATGCCGGGCGAAAAGGAGTATACCCATGTTCAGATTTCCGAAGGGCAGTATCGTGAAACACAAATCGGGAGAAATCAGAGGCGAGATCGTCAACGTCTTTGAACAGGGAGATGCGGCAACCGGCTATTACGTGAAGTGGGACGACGGCAACCACAGCTATCATCTGGAAAAAGAGCTGTCCTGGGCTAACGTCGATCGTCCGCGCATGCACTACACACAGCAATCAAGTAAGTGACCGGGGTTCGGAGACGCAGCCAACGCGGCCACAGCGCGAAGTATGAAGGGCGATGAGAAATAGCACCGCGACAGATGATCCTGGGGGCGGATTATGGAATGATGACGCCCTGGAATCCAAGGAGAGAATGTCGAGTCCTTATGTCGGAACAGAGTCGTTATACCCTGCCTGCGAAAGCGGGCGATCATCGTCAGCTCGGCGAACTGATTGGCGCCGCGCAGGCGGTTGAGTGCGCCAGTATTACCGAACGCCACCCGGGTCCGGTGCTGATGATTACGCCGGATATGCAATCTGCCCTGCGTCTGCAGGAGGAGATTCGCCAGTTCACCGATCTGCCGGTCACCAATCTCGCCGACTGGGAAACGCTGCCTTACGACAGCTTCTCGCCACATCAGGACATTATCTCCGCCCGTCTTTCCACCCTTTATCAACTGCCCAATATGACGCGCGGCATGCTGATTATGCCGGTCAACACGCTGATGCAGCGCGTCTGTCCGCACAGCTTCCTGCACGGCCATGCGCTGGTGATGAAGCAGGGGCAAAAACTCTCGCGGGATGCGCTGCGTGATCAGCTGGAGCAGGCAGGTTATCGCCATGTCGATCAGGTGATGGAGCACGGCGAGTACGCCACGCGTGGCGCGCTGCTGGATCTGTTCCCAATGGGCAGCGATCAGCCCTATCGTATCGACTTCTTTGATGACGAAATTGACAGCCTGCGCCTGTTCGATGTGGACAGCCAGCGCACGCTGGAAGCGGTTGAGGCTATCAATCTACTGCCTGCACATGAATTCCCGACGGATAAAGCGGCGATTGAGCTGTTCCGCAGCCGCTGGCGCGAGCTATTTGATGTGCGACGCGAGCCGGAGCATGTCTATCAGCAAGTGAGCAAAGGCACGCTGCCTGCCGGGATCGAATACTGGCAGCCGCTGTTCTTTGAGCAGGAGTTGCCCACCCTGTTCAGCTATCTGCCTGCTAACACGCTGGTACTCAACAGTGGCGATCTGCACGGCAGCGCCGATCGCTTCTGGCAGGATGCTAACGCGCGTTTCGACAATCGCCGCATCGATCCTATGCGCCCGCTGCTGGAGCCTGCAACGTTGTGGCTGCGCCCGGACGCGTTGCTCGGCGAACTGAAAGCCTGGCCACGCATGCAGCTCAGCAGCGAAACGCTGCCAGAAAAAGCCGCCAATACCAATCTCGGCTATCAACCGCTGCCGGAACTGACGGTGCAGGCCCAGGCGAAAGCGCCACTCGATCTGCTGCGTCAGTTCATGGAGCAGTTTGATGGGCAGATCATTTTCTCAGTAGAAAGTGAAGGCCGTCGTGAAAGCCTGCAGGAATTGCTGGCGCGCATCAAACTGCGCCCACAGCCGATTGAACGCTTTGAAGAAGCCGCCAAACAGCCGCACAGTTTAATGATTGGTGCCAGCGAGCGCGGATTCATTGATAGCGCAGGTCATCGTGCGCTGATTTGTGAAAGTGACCTGCTGGGCGAACGCGTTAGCCGTCGTCGCCAGGACAATCGCCGCACCATCAATCCCGACGTACTGATTCGCAACCTTGCTGAACTGCATCCCGGCCAGCCAGTGGTGCATCTGGAACACGGCGTGGGCCGTTATATTGGCCTGACCACGCTGGAAGCCGGCGGCATTGTCGCGGAATATCTGATGCTCTCCTATGCGGGCGACGCCAAGCTGTACGTGCCCGTTTCATCACTGCACCTGATCAGCCGCTACGCAGGTGGCGCGGATGAGAATGCCCCGCTGCACAAGCTGGGCAGCGATGCCTGGTCACGCGCACGCCAGAAAGCGGCGGAGAAAGTGCGTGATGTGGCGGCCGAACTGCTGGATATCTACGCCCAACGCGCGGCCAAAACCGGCTTCGCCTTTAAGCACGATCGCGATCAGTATCAACTGTTCTGCGAAGGCTTCCCGTTTGAGACTACGCCGGATCAGGGCCAGGCCATTAATGCGGTGCTGAGCGACATGTGCCAGCCGCTGGCAATGGATCGTCTGGTGTGCGGTGACGTAGGCTTTGGTAAAACTGAAGTGGCGATGCGCGCCGCCTTCCTCGCGGTGGAGAATGCCAAACAAATCGCCGTGCTGGTGCCCACCACCCTGCTGGCGCAGCAGCATTACGATAACTTCCGCGACCGTTTCGCCAACTGGCCAGTGCGCATTGAGATGCTGTCACGCTTCCGTAGCGCGAAAGAGCAGAGTCAGGTGCTGGAACAGGCACGTGAAGGCAAAGTGGATATTCTGATCGGCACGCATAAGTTGCTGTCAAACGACCTGAAATGGCACGATCTCGGTCTGTTGATTGTCGATGAAGAGCACCGTTTTGGCGTGCGTCATAAAGAGCGTATTAAAGCGATGCGCGCGGACGTTGATATCCTGACGCTCACTGCTACCCCCATCCCACGTACACTGAATATGGCGATGAGCGGCATGCGCGATCTGTCGATCATTGCAACACCGCCAGCCCGCCGTCTGGCAGTGAAAACCTTTGTGCGCGAGTACGACAGCCTGGTGGTGCGTGAAGCGCTGCTGCGTGAAATTTTACGCGGCGGTCAGGTTTACTATCTCTACAACGATGTTGAGAACATCGAAAAAGCCGCACAGCGTCTGGCGGAGCTGGTGCCGGAGGCCCGCATCGCCATCGGCCACGGCCAGATGCGCGAGCGCGAGCTGGAACGGGTGATGAATGATTTCCACCACCAGCGTTTTAACGTGCTGGTGTGTACCACCATCATCGAAACCGGTATTGATGTGCCGAGCGCCAACACCATCATCATTGAGCGTGCTGACCACTTTGGCCTGGCGCAGCTGCATCAGCTGCGTGGCCGCGTCGGGCGCTCACACCATCAGGCCTATGCCTGGCTGTTAACGCCGCATCCAAAAGCCATGACCACTGATGCGCAGAAGCGTCTGGAGGCGATTGCCTCGCTGGAAGACCTGGGCGCGGGCTTTGCGCTGGCGACGCACGATCTTGAGATTCGCGGTGCCGGCGAGCTGCTGGGCGAAGATCAAAGCGGCCAGATGGAAACAATTGGTTTCACGCTGTATATGGAACTGCTGGAAAACGCCGTGGATGCGCTGAAGGCCGGGCGCGAGCCGTCGCTGGAAGATCTCACCAGCAACCAGACCGAAATCGAACTGCGCATGCCTGCGCTGCTGCCGGATGACTTTATCCCGGACGTGAACACGCGTTTGTCACTCTATAAACGCGTTGCCTCAGCCAGTGACGAGCAGGAACTGGCTGAGCTGAAGGTTGAGATGATCGATCGTTTTGGCAAGTTGCCGGATGCGGCGCGCAACCTTCTGGATGTGGCGGCTTTACGTCTGGTGGCGCGAGAACTTGGCGTGCGTAAAATTGAAGCCAGTGAAAAAGGCGGATTCTTCGAGTTCGCGCCGCAGAATCATGTCGATCCCGGTTGGTTGATTGGCCTGCTGCAAAAAGATCCTAAACAGTGGAAGTTGGATGGTCCAACCCGTCTGAGATTCACTCGTGATTTGGAAGAGCGCAAAGTGCGGATGGAGTGGATTCAGGGCTTCATTGCCGAACTGGCGAAGAATCGGATTTAGCGTCCTCAGCCGCATCTCGCCTGGCGAAGCGATACATTGCGCTTCTGCATGCAACATGGTGGCTATCGGGACGCGAGATGAATCTCGCCGCGCCGGTTTACACCATAAAAAAAGCGCCTTACGGCGCTTTTTTCGTTACTGCTGCTGTGACGTGTCTTTGCCCAATCAGGCCTGATTCGAATTCAGGATCAGCTGGCCATTACGGTCAAGCGGAATGCGGGTGCCAGGGTCATTTTCCATGCGGATTTTGCCCTGCTGGTCGCCTATTTTATAGGTCACATCATAACCCAGCATTTTTTCCTGTTTGTCATAAACGGTTTTGCAACGCTGCTCGTTGGTGGTGTAGGTATCACGATCCTGCAGTAGATCGTAAGAGGGCCTGGTAGGTAAAGAGCGTACGTGCAGTTGTGTGTAGCGTGTATACTG
>NZ_CAJCKS010000081.1:0-22353 GCF_903970985.1 Pantoea sp. ME81
TGTCGAGCTGATTAATGATCGCCGAACGCGTCATCCGTGCCATCTGCGCCACTAATACGCAGCACAACGTCAGCACCGGCAGTGCATAGGCTTTCAAATAACTGACGAGATCCATATCGGGGCTGCCAAACGACATTGCCGAGACCCAATGCAGTTTGACCGCGAAGATCAATACCGCCACGGTGGCCACCAGAAACTCCGGTACGGCCACTGTCGCCATGGTGGCGATCACCAGGAAACGATCCAGCGCTGAACCACGATTCATAGCGGCCAGAATGCCGATCACCAGCGCCAGAGGGACGCAGATCACCGTAGTAATGCCTGCCAGTTCCAGCGTGGCAGGAATACGCTGCCCCACCAGTTGCGTCACTGGCAGATGACTGGCAAACGAGGTACCAAAATCACCCTGCAACATTCCACCGAGCCAGCTGAAGTAGCGCATCAATAACGGCTGGTCGAGACCCAGCTGCTGGCGTAACGCCGCCACCGTTTCCGGCGTGGCGTTTTGCCCCAGGATCATCTGCGCGGCATCGCCGGGCAGCAGGCTGGTGATAAAAAACACCACCGCCGAGACGATAAGCAAGGTCAGGATGCCCGCACCTGCGCGCCGGGCAATCAGAAACAACATGTATCGGTTCATCGGCGTTCTCCTCTGACGGATGACGGATTAGGCTTTCAGCCAGGCGAACTCATGGAAGCGGTAACCCATCATCATGCCGCTTGGCCAGGCTTCAACACCGCCCACTTTTTTACTGTACCCGTCGAGGGTACTGATAAAGGTGGGGATGATGGTGCCGCAGTGGTCATAGATCAGCTTCTGCATATCGCCATACATCTGCTTGCGTTTGCCCTGATCGCGCTCACCGCGTGCGGCGACGACCAACTGATCAAACTGATCGTTCTTCCAGCCCGATTCATTGTTGGCCGCGCTCGACATATAGAACTGAGAGAACAGCATATCCAGCGTTGGGCGCGGGTTGATCGAGCCATAACCCACCGGGTCCTTGGTCCAGTGTGTTGACCAGTAGCCGTCATACGGCACGCGACGCACCTTAACGTTCAGACCGGTGTTACGCGCCACCTGCTGGATTAACTGCCCCCCTTCCACCGCACCTTCAATGTTTGGTGTGGTGATGATCTCTACCGTTGCGCCCTTCATACCGGCTTTCTCGATATGGAATTTGGCCTTTTCGGCATCCAGCGGACGCGGTTTGAGATCGGCGTTAAACAGCGGATGCCACGGCGGCACGGGGGTGTCGTTACTGATATCACCGTAGCCTTGCAGCACGGTTTTCAGCACGATGTCACGCGGCTGCAGATATTTCATCGCCAGCACGAAATCCTCGCTGCTGCCCGGCTTCATGTCGGTGCGTATAATCAGGTTGGTGTACATCCCCGCCTTGCTCTCCAGCACGGCGAAGTCTTGCGTGGCTTTCAAACGATTACTGTCGGCTGCGCTCAGGGTCGAAACGATATGCAAGTCACCCGACATTAGCGCATTGACACGTGCCGCCTGATCGGTGACGCCCAGCAGTTCGATTTCGTCGAGATGTGGCAAGCCGGGCTTGTAGTAGTTTGGGTTCTTCACGCCAACAGAGCGTACGCCCGGCGTGAACTCTTTCAATTTGAACGGCCCCGTGCCTATACCCTTACTGAAGTCTTTGGTGCCATCCTGCACAATCAGGAATGGGGCACTGGCGAGCATATAAGGCACGTCAAAGTTGGCGCTGCTCAGCTCAAGTGTGACTTCGTTATCGTTCACCGCCGTGAAGGTTTTGAACTGATCGGCCAGCTTAAAGGCATTGGAAGCCACGGCGGGATCTTTGTGGCGGCTGAGTGAGTAAATGACGTCTTTCGCGGTGAGAGGTTTACCGTCGTGGAACGTGACCCCTTTGCGCAATTTAATGTGCCAGGTGACACCATCCGAAGACTCCACGGACTCCGCCAGCCCCGGTTGAATCGCCAACTTTTGGTCGAGTTCGGTCAGGCCGCTGTAGACCATAAACTGGCGGGTATAGTCACCGCTGTTATTGCCTTTGGCAGGATCGAGTGTGTCAGTAGCGGAGGCGTTGGACATGGCTGCGCGCATCTTGCCGCCTTTCACCGGTGTTTCAGCCGCAAAGCTCATCTGCGGAAAACCTATCAAGCCGCTGCTCATGACTGCACCCGCAGACAACAACTTCATCAGGCCACGACGTGACAGGGATCCCTCAGTCAGCATACGTGTCAGGGCCGGATTTACAGCGTCAGACTCTTTATCGAATTTACTCATCTGCACACCCTCAATATGAAAAGTGGTTTGTTTTGATAATCGAGCGTCAATCAGATCGCCATTAATGTGGCCCCTACCAAACCGGATAGCGTCCGCATGAATGCCAAATCAATGACACCTTAGGATGTGCATTTATGCGTCCCCCTCGAAAGCATCCCCCTGGCGCGCATCAATAGCGACCTGAAGAATCCCATCGTAGAGTGCACATTGATGCGCACCGGATTAACGTTCAGGAGAGCCGATCCTTAGCCTTGTAATACAGCCCCGCGAGAGGCAAAAACCAGGGTTTCCCGTGGTAACCGGGCAGCGCAGGCCATGTATCGCGCTGCCAGGGATTTTCGTTACGCTTTTCTGCCAGTAAATCGGCCATCACCCGCCCCATCCACACCGACATCTGTGTGCCGTGGCCGCTGTAGCCCAGTGAATAGAACACGCCATCGTGCTCACCCGCATGCGGCAGGCGATCGGACGTCATATCCACCATGCCGCCCCAGCAGTAATCGATGCGCGATTGGCCCAGCTGCGGGAACAGCGCGGTCATCGCGGCACGCAACACTTCGCCGCTGCGCGTATCCGAGGTCGGATTGCTGACGGCAAAACGTGCGCGCCCCCCAAACACCAGACGACGATCGGCAGTGGTGCGGAAGTAGTTGCCGATGTTCAGCGAGGTGACATAGGTGCGGTCTTTGGGCAGCACTTGTTCAATCAGCGCATCACCCAGCGGTTCAGTCACCACGATAAAGCTGCCTACCGGCACGATGCGGCGCTGGAACCACGGGAACGGCCCTTCATTCGATACGCCGGTGGCCATCATGACTTTTTCCGCGATGATCTCGCCCTGGGCGGTGGTGACGCGATGACGGTAGCCATCCAGACGCGTCAAGCCGGTCACCGCGTGATGGGGAAAGATCTTCGCTCCCGCGCGGGCAGCGGCATTGGCGAGACCAATGCCGAACTTGCCCATATGCATCTGGCCACCGCGTTTTTGCAGTAAGCCACCGTGAAAGGCATCGCTGCCCACTTCACGGCGAATCTCATCTTTACTGATCAACTCGATTTCCGGGTCAACTGTGTCACGCATCAGTTGCCATGCACTGCGCAGTCCGGGGAAATGCGACGCTTTGCTGGCGAGCTTGAGCTTACCGCACAGGCGAAAATCACATTCAATCTGCTCTTCCCGCACCAGTTGCTGGACATAACTCACGGCGTCATCAAAAGCCCGATAGAAGCGACTGGCTTGCTCGATCCCCTGGCTGGCCACCAACGAAGCAAAGTTTTGCGACACACCGGTATTGCAGTGCCCACCGTTGCGTGCGGAGGCCTGACTCATCACGTTGCCACTTTCCAGCACCACCACGTTGATACCCTGTCGTGCGAGATTCAGCGCGGTTGAGATGCCGGTAAATCCGCCGCCAATCACCACCACGTCAGCAACCGACGGCAGTGCGCCACTCGCTGCGCCAGTAAATGCCGGTGCCGTGGCTTGCCAGAATGATTCGAGTTTCATCGCCGCCTCCGGGCTTAGAGTCCAACCACAGCGGGCAGACCGCCGATATCTTTAATCTCGGTGTATTCATAAGCTGGGTTGGCCGGATCGTGACCCCGGTTGACCCACACTTTGTTTTTGATGCCCATGTCGTAGCAGGTCATCAGGTCATAGCGCAGGCTCGACGAAACATGCAGGATCTCTTCGGGACCACAATTCAGCTTGTCCAGCATGTACTCGAAGCCTTTCATCTGCGGCTTGTACGCACCCACTTCTTCTGCGGTGATGGTCATGTGGATCGGCGCACCAAGACGCGGCACGTGATGGGGAATCAAATCGTTCATTGAGTTGGTGAGCAGCACCAGTGGGAACTCTTTCGCCACTTTGGCAAGTCCCGCGGGCACGTCTGGGTGCGGCCCCCAGGTGGCGCAATCGGTGTAGATAAAGTCGCTATCGGCTTTGCTCCACTGCACGCCCCATTTTTTACAGGTGCGCTCCAACGCATCGCTGACGACGTCGTAGTAAGGTTTCCACGCCCCCAGCACTTCATCGCGGCGATAGATGGCGAAATCGGTGGTGAAGGCCAGCATCTCTTGCGCTGACACCCGATCTTTGAAGCAGCGCTCTGCCGCTCCTGCCATGTCAAAATTAATCAGGGTGCCGTAGCAATCAAAGGTGATGAATTTCGGTTTAAACAGTGCCATGACGCGACCTCGTCGTTGTCTGATACGTGAATTTAGAAATCGATTAATACACTCTTCTGGCGCTGGCAGGCCTGAAACGCCTGACGACCCAGATCCTTGCCAATACCGGAGCCCAGGAAGCCGCCGGTGGGAATAATGAAATCGCCGGAGCGACCGTAGCGGTTGATCCATACAGTGCCGGACTCAATGGCACGCATCGCTCGCATGGCTCTCGGCAGGCTCAGCGTATGCACGCCGGCACACAGCCCATAGGTTTCGTGCGCCGCCAGCGCGAGCCCTTCTTCTTCGCGGTCAAACTCCTGCACGGTGAGCACCGGGCCAAAGATCTCCTGCTGCACTGCCGGGTTATCAGCCGCCACACCACATAACAGCGTAGGCTGCCAGAACCAACCTTCGTCGGTGTCCGCAAAACGTTCGCCGCCCACTAACACTTCTGCGCCCTGCGCTTTAGCTTCAGCGATCACCGATGCCACCTTGTTGCCCTGGCGCTCATCGATCAGCGGCGCATAACGGCTGCTGTCTTGCCAGGTGACACCCGGCTGCGGCTGCTGGCATAGCGCCACCAGGCGATCCAGCAGCGGTTGAGCGATACCACGTTGCACAATCAAGCGAGTACCCGCGACGCATGCCTGTCCACCGTTGGCGGTGAAGCCGCGCAGGATGCGCTGTGCCAGGACATCGATATCGCCCGCATCATCGAACACCAGCTGTGGGCTTTTGCCACCTAACTCCAGCGTGACAGGCTTCATGCCATGCTGTGCTGCGTCACTCATGATGCGTGCACCCGTCACCGTGGAACCGGTGAACGAGACTTTGCGTACCAGCGGATGGGTGACCAGCGCGCTGCCGGTCACTGCACCACTGCCCTGCACAATATTTAGAATGCCCGCCGGTAAACCGGCCTGCACCGCCAGTTCCGCCATGCGTACGGTAGAGAAAGGTGTCAGCTCCGAAGGTTTCAGCACCACGGCATTACCGGCTGCCAGTGCAGGACCGCATTTCCACGAGGCCATCGACAGCGGGAAATTCCACGGTGTAATCGCGCCAATCACGCCGTATGGCTCCGAAATCAGCATGCCGAGGCTGCTTTCCTGCGTCGGGAACAGATCGCCACTGTATTTGTCTGCGCACTCGGCGTAGAAACGGATGGCCTCTGCGGTAAACGGAATCTCATGCTGTACCACATCGCTGATCGGCCGCGTCGACCCCAGCGCTTCGAGCTGAGCCAGTAACGGATCGCTTTCAATCAGATCCGCCCAGCGGCGTAACACTTTTCCACGTTGCCGTGGTGGGCAGCTGCGCCAGCCACTGGTTTTCAGCGCTTCATGGGCCAGGGTGACAGCCCTATCAACATCGCTGGCCTGGGCTTCGCTCAGCTCGGCATAGACTTTGCCATCAGATGGCCTTTTAACGGCAAAACGCGCGCCCTGGGTGGAAACATGCTGGCCACCAATATAATGGCCAATCGGGAGAGAAACTTTTTCAGGGTCGAAACTTAACATGGAAAATTCCTTATTTGTTACACCCATCACATGTGCGCCAATTAACGATTTTCACAACATTTATCTGTCACGTTAATAAGCTAATGCAGAAAGTATGCCAGCCCAGTAAAAAATAAAAATGCGTAAAAAACAGCCCAGAAAAATTTTCTGCCGTATTGAAGAGGGAAAATTTGCGGATTTGCCGAAGGAATAAACAGATGATTTACTTCACAAAATTCGTGCATCCCTACGGTGCAGCTCGCACGAAACTTGCACTAAAACGGTGATGGGGCGGAAAAGTATGACGCCGCGCACAAAATAAAACAGCGCCGTGAACCTGAGGTTGCCGGCGCTGTTTATGTAATTGGTGATGAAAGTCATTATGCGCAATGAATTGCGCGATTACCTAATTGGAGCGGTACGATTTAACACGCATTGCTGCATTTATAAACTTCCCATATGAAACGTTTTCTGCTCCAGATACTCTTCAATTCCATAGCGCGAACCTTCACGTCCTAAACCGGATAATTTAATTCCGCCAAAAGGTGCCGCATCTAAAGATATCGCACCGGTATTAAAACCGACCATGCCAAATTCTAATGATTCCGCCACGCGCCAGGCTCGACGTATATTCTCCGTAAAGAAATAAGCGCCCAATCCATAAGGCGTGTCATTCGCCATGCGTATCGCCTCCTCTTCGCTATCGAAGACAAAAAGCGGTGCGACCGGGCCGAAGGTTTCTTCATGCGCAATACGCATACTGCTGGTGACATTACCCAACACGGTCGGCTCAACAAAGGTGCCATTCGCTGCACTGATCCCGCCACGCAGCAAGGTCGCTCCCTGACTAAGCGCATCATCAATATGGCTGTTTACCTTCTCAACAGCGCGATCGTTAATCAGTGGCCCAATCGTGCTACTGGGTTCAAAGCCATCCCCCACTTTAAGGGTTGCCACTGCCTCCAGGAGTTTCTCGCTGAAACGCTCATAGATACCGCGTTGCACCAAAATGCGATTGGCGCAGACGCAGGTCTGACCGGCATTACGGAATTTACTCGCCATGACGCCAGGGATAGTGACATCGAGATCGGCATCATCAAACACAATCAGTGGCGCATTACCGCCCAGTTCCAGGCTAAGGCGTTTAATGCTGTCGGCACTTTGTTGCATCAGCAGTTGGCCAACGCGCGTGGATCCGGTAAAGGAGATTTTGCGCACCGTGCGGCTGGCAGTCAGCGTGCTGCCGATCTCGGTGGGTAATCCGGTGAGCACCTGAAGTACGCCAGAGGGAAAACCTGCCCGCTCTGCCAGCACCGCCAGTGCCAGAGCCGACAGCGGCGTCAACTCAGAAGGTTTCACGATGATCGGGCAACCGGCGGCCAGCGCAGGTGCCACTTTGCGGGTAATCATCGCAATCGGAAAATTCCACGGTGTGATCGCTGCGGCCACGCCAACGGGTTGTTTCAGAACCAGAATACGGCGGTCTTCACTGGGCGCCGGAATGGTATCGCCATAGATGCGGCGTGCCTCTTCAGCGAACCATTTAACAAAGCTGGCACCGTACAACACCTCACCTTTGGCCTCTGCCAGCGGTTTGCCCTGCTCGGCGGTCATGATAATCGCCAAATCGTCAGCATTGTCGAGAATCAGCTGATGCCATTTATCCAGCAGTGCCGCGCGTGACGCGTTCGGGGTTTTGCCCCAGCTGACACGCACCGACTCAGCATAATCTATTGCCTGCTCGGTTTCGGCTGCACCCAGTGCCGGAATAGTGGCAATCTGTTGCTGAGTGGAGGGATCGATCACCGGCAGCGTGGCCCCGGCGTGCGCGTCCTGCCAGCGCCCGCCAAACAACGCCTGCTGGCGTAACAGTTCTGCATCTTTTAGTTGAATCCGCGACATTTTCATCCCCTTTATCCTGTTCATTTCACTGTAACGTGGCGCAGCAGTGCAGGATGTTTTTCTAAGGGGTGGAAACCGGGCCAGGATGTGTTTTAGCGCGCCAAAAGAAATTTTATGCTGTGCATAAATGCGTCATTGATTACGCTGCGGTTTGAGGCCAGGCGCGCAGGAATGCGCACCCTGTAGGAAATGTGTGGTCGCCATTTATGGCGACCACTGCATTAAATCTGGAAATCGATAGCAGGTTCAGATTCCGTTTCATAGGAAAGCGCCTGACGCTTAATCTCTTCCAGCGACAGATTGGCGTTACACAGTTCCAGAAACTGCCAGACGTAATTGCGTTGCAACTGGCCGCGCTTCAATCCCAGCCAAACCGTGTTGGCATCAAACAGATGATGAGTGTCAATTTTCACCAAATCTTCACCCTCATAGATGTCACATGCCTGATCAGCCAGAATGCCGACGCCGAGACCCAGCTCTACATAGGTTTTCACGACGTCAGAATCCTGCGCGCTGAGCACGATATCCGGCTTAAGTCCCGCCGCCTGGAACGCACGGTCAACACGCGAGCGACCCGTGATCCCCTGACGATAGGTAATCAAGGGATGGCGACTCAGGCTAGCCAGCGTGATCGGCTGATGCTGTAACAGTTCATGGTCGTGCGGCACCAATAACGAGTGGTGCCAGCTAAACCACGGGAAAGCCGCAAGGCTGCTGTTGTTCACCAGTTGCTCGGAGGCAATACCAATATCAGCTTCACCCGCCAACAGCATGGCCACAATTTCCTGCGGTGAACCCTGATTGAGTTCAAGTCGAACATTAGGATAGAGCTGTCGGAATGCTTTGATCACACGCGGCAGACTATAGCGGGCCTGCGTATGCGTGGTAGCAATCGTTAGCACGCCGCTGGTTTCATTGGTAAACACATCCGCCAGGCGACGCACTTTGCCTGCTTCATCAAGAATGCGTTCAGCAATGGTTAACAGCGCCTTGCCCGGTTCCGTCATGCCCAGCAATCGCTTGCCGCGACGAATGAAGATCTCGACGCCGAGTTCATCTTCCAAATCACGAATATGGCGGCTGACCCCAGATTGTGAGGTAAACAGCGTGTTCGCCACTTCTGTCAGGTTGAATTCGCAACGTGCAGCTTCACGTATAATTTTAAGTTGCTGGAAATTCACACCCTTTTCTCCTGTTCCCTGCCCTGTTTCGTCCATGTTATGAAGTTGGTGTCATTGCAGGAAATAATAAAAAACGGTGTGTTATGCGGAATAGTAATAAGGAGGGTGATTTATCTCGACGCGTTTGCGGGTGTTAAAGCGTGAAGGGGTTACCCCAGCCGTAGATAGCTGGGGTAAAGAAGAAGGGATTAACCGACCAGCATCAACTCGCGCTCTTCCGTCATCGGCTTATTCAGCAGTGACAGCAGGATGTTTTTCACTGCCTGCGCGGAAGGTGACAGTGGCAAGCGCGCAGAGATATTCAGCGAGAGCGGCAGATTCAGCGATGGGCTGTTAATACGTGCCATCCACGCGTGAGTTGAACTCACCAGGGCGCGAGCCGCTGATTCCGGCAGAACGGTCACACCCATGCCGCTGGAAACTGCGGCAGTCAGGGTTGAGATTGACTCGATTTCACCGATGATTTTTGCGCTCAGACGACGCAGCGAGAATGCTTCATCAACACGTTTGCGCACCGCGCTGTAGTCACGCGGCAGGAACAAATTCATCTGCGCCACGTCGGCGAGATCAACGGTAGCGCCCGGGCATGCGGTCGCACCGACCAGATACAACTCTTCTTTCATCAATGGAATGCTGTTAATGCCGGCTGTCGGCGCACGGTCATACAGCACCGCCATATCCAACTGACCGTTCATCACTTTTTCATTTAAAGAGGTGCCGCTATTCTCATGCAGATACACCAGTACATCCGGGAATTGTTCCCGCACCGTTTGCAGCAGCGGCATCGTCAACGAAGAAGCGGCGGTGCCCGGTGCCAGACCAATTGATACCTGACCATTTAACGCCTGGCCCGCGTTGATGACAGCCGTTTGCGCCTGTTCACACTGGCGCAGAATCGTACGAGCATGAGCATAAAGAATTTTGCCCGCCTCGGTTGGTGTTACGCCACGTTTGGTGCGAATCAGTAACTGCTGATCGAGTTCGTTTTCCAGCGTCGCAACTTGCTGGCTAAGCGCAGGCTGCGCGATGTGCAGCACTTCTGCTGCCTGAGTCAGGCTGCCGATATCGACGATTTTTACAAAGTACTTCAGTCGTCTTAAATTCATATTGCCTCCGTCAATCCCCGAATAACCCGTTTGGGTGTCTCAGCCTGCTGGCTTGTGTTCATGAAGTTGCAATATGCAGGCCAGGTTTATTCGGAGCGTGAAAAAGCAGTGCCAGAATATTCCTAACGGCACGGAAAATAAGCCTTTCTGATTACCTCTTAAGAGTTAATAAGCTGAGCACATGACACAGAGTGATTAAAAATAAATCGAAATGCACCACCATGGTGCGCAACTTGCGTGGCAGATGTGCAAAAAAGTGATGACCGAAAGCGTCGCAGTGGTGCATAACTCACAGAAAATGACCAAAAACGGTCAGAACGAAAGCAAACGCGGGGAAAGGAGCAGGATCAACCAGTGGGAAAACTTATTGTGAACAACGGAGCAAAATGTCCTTGAGGGCGCACACAGTGCGCCCTGCAATCAGGAAGTACTATCTCTTTTTACGGTTTCTATGCATATCGATGGACACTGCGGCGACAATGATGATGCCTTTAATGATGTCCTGCACGTAAGCATCCACACCCACGAAGGTGAATCCGCTCTTAATCAGACCCAGAATCACCGCACCAATCAGCGTCCCGGTGATGCGACCCACGCCGCCCATCAGGCTGCTACCGCCGATAACGGCTGCGGCAATCGCATCCAACTCGTACGCCATACCCATACTTGACTGGCCGCTACTGACGCGCGCCGCCAGCACCACACCCGCCAGGCCAGAGAGCGCACCCGCGATGGTATAGACGATGATCAGGTATTTATTAACGTTGATCCCTGACACTTTGGCCGAAGTCATGTTGCCGCCAATCGCGTAAACATATTTACCGTAACGGGTATGTTTCAGGGCGATGTGGAACAGGAAGGCCACCACCAGGAAGATGATCACCGGCATCGCGCCCTGGCCGATGGAGGTAAAGCCATCTGACAGGAAGCTGATTGGGTTACCTTGCGTGTAGTACTGCGCCAGACCACGCGCCGACACCATCATGCCCAGTGTGGCGATAAATGGCGGGATACCGGTTTTGGTAATCAGGAAACCGTTCATGACCCCGCACAGCAAACCCACACCGATACCGGCCACAATCGGAATGACGGCAGGCAGGTTAACCAGAGAAGGATACATCGGTGTCAGGCTGTCAGATGTTTGTGCCAGACTGGCCGCCACTACCGCCGTCAGTGCAATCACCGAACCAGACGACAGGTCAATCCCCGTGGTGATGATGACCTGGGTCACGCCCACCGCAATGATGCCGATGATCGCCACTTGTAAAACAATCAATACCAGACGGTTGGTGTTGAGCAGGAAAGATTGGTCACGAACGTACCAGCCTGCAATCTCAAAGATTAAGGCAATACCCAACATCACCACAAAGATGCCGGTATCTTTCGGCAACTTATGGCGCAGGTTGCCAAAGAAGGATGTCGATTCCGCGGCCTGCGGGGCCGTAATTTTTACGTTACTCATAGATGTCTCGCGCCTCACTCGGATGCCAACGACAAAATGGTTTCCTGATTGGCCTCTTCTTTATCGAGGATGCCAGTTATACGTCCGCCGTGCATAACCATCACGCGGTCGCTCATGCCCAGAATTTCCGGCAACTCCGACGAGACCATAATGATGGCCACGCCACGGTTTGCCAGTTCGCTGATTAAGCGGTAAATCTCGGCTTTTGCCCCGACGTCAATACCGCGCGTCGGTTCATCGAGGATCAGAATCTTCGGTTGAGCCAGCAGCCAGCGCGCAATCAGCACCTTCTGCTGGTTACCGCCACTGAGGTTGTTGATGATCTGATCCATGGTCGGCGTTTTAATATTGAGCTTGCGGATCTGCTCCATGCAGTCCTGTGCCATCTTCATGTGGCTAACGAAACCGGCTTTACTGACATAATCCGGCATGTTGACGATGCTCATGTTCTCCATCACCGACAACACCAGGAATAAGCCGGACTTTTTACGGTCTTCGGTCAGGAACGCCATGCCCTTCTCAATCGCCGTGGAAGGCGAATCGATTTTGACCGGCACGCCATCGATCAGCACTTCACCGCTGTCGAAGCTTTCCATCCCGAACAAACTTTCCATCACTTCACTGCGTCCCGCCCCCACCAGACCGGCAACACCGAGGATTTCACCCTTACGTACCGTGAAGTTGATATCGGTGAAACGGTCTTTACAGGTAAGGTTGCGCACCGTCAGCACTTCTTCACCGATTTCACCATTGAATTTCGGGAACAGCTGCGTCAGTTCACGCCCCACCATCTGGGTAATTAATGACTGACGGGTAAATTCAGAGGTGCTGTTGCTGCCGACCCAGGTGCCGTCGCGGAAAATGCTGATCTCATCGGTGATAGTGAAAATTTCATCCATCTTGTGGCTGATATAGATGATGGCTTTACCCTGCGCACGCAGGTCGCGGATAATAGTGAACAGATGCGCCACTTCGGTTTCCGTCAGTGCCGAGGTCGGTTCGTCCATAATCACAATGTCGGAGTTCCAGGACACCGCTTTAGCAATTTCCACCATCTGCTGAGCAGCGATACTCAGCTCGCCAACCATACGATCGGCTTTTAAACGGATATTGAGTTTGTTGAGTAATTCCTGCGTTTGCTTGTTCAGCAACGCGTGGTCAACAAAGCCGTACTTCATCGGTTCGCGACCGAGCCAGATGTTCTCAGCCACAGTCATGTAAGGCACCAGATTCAGTTCCTGGTGGATCATGGAGATGCCAGAACGCAGCGCATCCATGGTGTCCTGAAACTGCACCGGCTCCCCTTTAATGCGAATGGTGCCCTTATCGGGACGATACATCCCGATAAGGCATTTCATTAAAGTGGATTTGCCCGCGCCATTTTCACCCATCAGGGCATGTACCGACCCCGGTTTAATGCGTAGTGAGACATTGTCGAGTGCCTTCACTCCGGGGAAGAACTTGCTGATGCCTTCGGCTTCAAGCGCAAAAGCGGTCATACATCACCTCCGTACGGCTGAGTCGGGAACGATTATTTCTGGTTACGAGATTCGAACTGCGCCATGTTGTCTTTGGTGATCAGCTGGTAAGGGATGTTAATCACCTTCTCCACTTTCTCGCCTTTCGCCAGTTTCACGGCAGTCTGTACGGCGCCTTCACCCTGACCTTTAGCATCCTGGAATACAGTGGCGACCATCTTGCCGTTCTTCAGCATCTGCAACGCATCCGGTGTACCATCCACGCCCGCAATCAGGATGTGGTTCGGGTTTTTGCCCAGCGCCTGCAGCGCACCGATCGCCATTTCATCGTTGTTTGAAGCAATCGCCTGAATGTCATCGCCTGCGGTCATCCAGTTACTCACTACGTCCACCGCGTCATTACGGGTGAATTTCGCGGTCTGTTTCTGCACCACTTTGATGCCAGGATATTTAGCCACCACCGCTTCAACACCTTTGGTGCGGTCACGGGTGGATTCGTTAGCCAGATCGCCCATCAAAATGGCGACGTTGCCTTTACCGTTCATCGCTTTTGCCAGCGCTTCCATTTGCAGACGGCCCGCTAATTCGGAGTCAGAGCCGACGTAAGCCATCTTGTCGGTCAATTCACCTGCCGGTTTGCGGTTAACAAAGATCAGCGGCACACCCGCTTTAGAGGCCGCATCCATCAGAGGTTTGACGGCATTGGTATCCACTGGGTTAACGATAATGGCGTCAACGCCCTGACCGATGAAGTTCTGAATTTGTTGCAGCTGCTGGGAGACGTCGCCTTTCGCATCTTCGACCTGACCCTTAATGCCATCTTTGGTCATCTCTTTCTGCATCGCGGTGCGCAGAATGGTCAGGAAGTTATCGTCAAACAGCGCCATAGAGACGCCCACCTGAAGGTCTTTTGCCATAACAGCGGCAGGTAACATGCAAGCTAACAGGGAAGTCACTAACGCTTTTTTGAATTTCATAGGTAACCCTTCTTATTCGTTAACATGCTCAGTTGGGCTGATACGACGAATGAAAAATATTTTTTACATTCACTCAACGGCACTGGCGTTATTTATCTGGTTGTAGAGGTAAGGCTTCTGGTCTAACGCTATCGTTTCGGTACTGCTCTTTCCTGCAACTATCTACTTATCAAAAGGTTATTTTCGAAATGCTGTTTCAGACGCCAAAACTGATTTCACCCGTGATGATAAGCAGTTCATTTGTTTCATCTGATAAGCATTTGAAATTTTCATCATAAAAGCACTGAAATGATTGTTTTAAAATCGGCAAATAACAAAACTTTGACATGCATCTAACATCTCAAAGGAAATGCGCTTAAAGTGAGATCTTGCTGGCAGTTTGAAATCTGAACGTTCAAGGCAGAAAAACAGCATTCCGCTGCTTTTACGCGCACTTAAACCAGAAGTGTGCGATCGGGCTTTGACATTGGGGATCGGCATCGCTAATATGCGCCTCGTTCACACGATTCCTCTGTAGTTCAGTCGGTAGAACGGCGGACTGTTAATCCGTATGTCACTGGTTCGAGTCCAGTCAGAGGAGCCATATTTAGAGAAGCCCGCTCAGGGAAACCTGAGCGGGCTTTTTGTTTTTTATGATTTGTTGATGATAGACGATGACGCCTGATCATGAATTATTCGGCCAGTCTTCCTAATGGCTGATTGCTTGTTGTATTGCAGAACGCTCAATACGAAAAGGCCGCTCAGAATTCACTGAGCGGCCTTCGCATTTCTGTTTTTATCTTCTTTATATTACCGCGCCAGCGAAGCCGCCTGACTCAGCGTCATATTACGCGTCTCCGGTGCCAGCCAAACCGAGACCAGCAGGCCAATAAAGGAAACAATCGCGGCAGCATACATGGTGTATTCGATGCCCAGATTTTGCAGGGAAATCGGTACCAGCCAGGTTCCTGCGGCAGAACCGATACGTGACATGGATGAACCCATACCGACAGCGAAGGCACGCACTTCCGTTGGGAACAGTTCGTTCGGATACACTAACTCCAGCACCTGTGCTCCGCCGATAAATACCGCGTAAGCACCAAACATCACCAGTACCAGCATTTCAGAACCGTGGGAGAACATCCCCAGTGCCAACAGCGCCAGGCTTGACCATAAAAAGCTGTGGATGATCAGACGGCGGCGGCCCATGCTATCAATCAAACGGGTTGCCACAACACAGCCCACCACAAACAGTAAGGTGATGGCTATCGAACCCAGTGAGGCCCATTCGCCATCCAGATTCAGGGCTTTCAGTACTACGGGTGCGAACGAATACACCGCAAACATCGGTACGACCGCTGCACTCCAGAACACCGAGACAAACAACATACGTTTGCCATAGCCAGAGCGCACCAGATCTTTCAACGTGACTTTGGCTTCCACTGACTCCGCGGGCATATTTTTCAGCGAGAATTCTGGACCGTAGACTTTCTTGATGATCTGCTCAGCCTCATTGAAACGACCTTTGCTGACTAACCAGCGTGGCGATTCCGGCGTGCCGATGCGCAGAACGAAAAGGAGTATCCCCAGCACGGCCGGGCTGGCCAATACCAGACGCCATGCGGCATCACCGCCAATCGAGAGAATGAGGTTACCCACGATATAAGCCAGGGCTGCACCGGCAAACCAGAGAATGGTCAAACCGGCCAAACGTTTGCCACGATGCTTTTGCGGCAGGAATTCAGTGAGCAGTGACCCGGCAACCGGATATTCTAATCCCACTCCAACACCCACCAGGAAACGCAGGATAAACAGCGTGAGGGCCGATTCCGCCCAGAAAGTGCCGACCGAACCCAGGATAAACAAGATTGGCCCGACAAAGAACAGACGACGACGACCCACAATATCGGTCAGCCACCCGCCAAGGAAACCACTGCAGAAGGTGCCGAGCATCGCTGAAGCGGCCACCATGCCCTGCCAGAAGGTATCAAGTTGCAGATGCTGGGAAAACTGCACGATCGCCACGCCGATAATACTCAGCACGTAGCCATCGAGGATCCAACCGCCACCCGCGCGCAGCGACATTAACTGGTGAAAATTATTAAGCGGGACATCTTCAATGGATATATTGGTGTTGCTCATAACAGGGTCTCTCCTGAATTATTCATTTCTCTGCAGGCGCAGCGATCTGTCCAAATCAAAAATGATTTGGCGGAACGTTAAAGAAACAGAAAAAACATCATTGACTGATTTAGGTATTTCTTTGAAAAAGAAATTGACCTCGAAATTGAAAAACCCTGCGTTTAATCCCTGAACATAAATAATGAAATTAAGCATGACCCACTTGCAGATCGTCTGTCTTCATCATTGTTTAGCGGTGTGTTGACCCGATACGCATTTGTTCGCTTTTGTCTGTTAATCACAGGTTAACTCCATGTTCAAACTATGCTGAATTTCAGGTGGTGTAAACATGCCCAGGACACCCAAAACTTGAGATTGTGATCATCTCCAAAATTCATCTGAAAAAATAATTCGAAAAAGTTATACGTATAACTCACTGAAAATTAATTAATTAATTCCAAACCACGGTAAAATCATACTACTTAATTGTATTTCCTTTGTATTTTTCATGTATGCAAAAAGTTACGTGTTGGGATGGATTTTCGTGGATTGGGAAGCCAGGAAGGGGAAGTGAGTCGGCGAGCAAGTGCGTGAAACAGTGCGCCAGATCGCACTGTTTTTTCGCGGATAGAAAGTCAAAGAGAGGAATTAAACAACAAACTCATAATGCGAGCCATCGGGGAGCTCGATGTTGAGACGCAGTTTTCCGCCAGCGGCTTCAACATAGCGCTTCAGCGTCGAGAGTTTTAAATCCCGGCCAGGTTTTTCCATTCCAGCCACGGTGGGTTGTTTAATATTTAATTGCTGCGCTATCTCTACCTGCGTTTTGTTTACTCTTTCACGCAATTCAGCAAGGTGAATATTTAACAATACTTCTTCAGCCATGGTGTTAGCTTTAGCCACCACCTCTGGCTTCTCGGCCGCAAGAATCTGTTCGAGTGTTCTGCCCATGGCGTTACTCCTTTGTCTCTTCGCGTTGAAGATGATGGGTGAATTCTTTATCTGCGAGCGGGATCAGCTCAGCATAAAAACGCTTTTCATTGCCACTCTTATGACCTGCACAAAGCAACACACCGCTGCGCCAGGGGTCAAATGCGTAAAATGCCCGAATAGGATCACCTTTGCTCTGAATGCGAAGCTCTTTCATATTGCTAAAGCGAGAGCCTTTCAGGGTGTCGGCGTAGGGCCTGCATAATGCTGGGCCAGCTTGCTGCAATACAATCATTGCTGACAAAACGCATGCTCGGTCAGTGTCGTCTTGCGCTACAAGCCAATCATCAAACGTGTCCGTTGTAATTATTTGCCACATGATACGCTCCTTGCGATATAGGTCAAATGCTATATAGGTTAAAGGCGATAATCAGTGTGGCGAATCATGGCGAGTCACGCACTTTATCTGTAATGACGTGTCGATAGGGATTCCAAAAAAAATGCCCGCTCAGTTATCCTGAGCGGGCATGGCCCTCATTAACAAAGACGCTAATCCACAGCAGGCGGTAAAGGTGCCAGCTCCAGGCTGCTACGGAAATCGCTGCCTTGATAGTCGTTATCCAGCAAATTACGGCGACGTAATTCAGGGAGCAGTCCGTTGAGCAGCAAATCTTGCTGATCGGGGCTACCCAGGCCGTGCAGGGAAATGACGTCCAGCACGCCCGCCTGATAACGTTGTTCAATGGCATCGGCGAGTTGCTCTGGCGTGCCTGCGACAAACCAATGCCCGGTCTCTTCTGCTTTGATAATCAGTTCACGTAGCGTCAACCCCTCCAGCGCATACTGCCGGAAGATGGCGGCGCGGCCCTGGCGGCGATGCACCTGCTCCAGTTGCGGAATCAGCGAAGCGCGCAATGGCTGCTCAAGCGGCACATCCGACAGATTCACCTCACCCCCCAGCATATCCGCAACGCGCAATCTACCTTGTTCGAAATCGATGCGATCGTGCTTGTCGCGCAGGCGGCGTGCCACATCTGCGTCACTGTCGCCAATGATGGAATGGAATGAGTTCATGATCAGCGGCGGATTCTGTTCGCGACCAAAACGTCGTGCCCGCTGCTGCACATCTGCCACAAACGTCTGCGCCGCCTCAAAGGTGGGCTGCGATGTGTAGATTACTTCGGCATAGCGCGCGCCCAGCGTGACACCCGCCTCAGATTGCCCGGCCTGAAACTGCACCGGACGGCGCTGCGGCGGCGGCGGTACGTTGAGCGGTCCGGCAACCTGGAAGAAATCACCACGATAGTGGATAGGATGCAGTTTGCGATGATCAACACGAATGCCACCGCTTGCCGTGCGCTGCACTGCTGCACGTTCGTTGGCGTCATACAGCGCGTTCATCACCTCAATAAATTCGGTGGCGCGTGCATAGCGTTCCTGCGGTGGTGGCAACTGGCTTTCACCAAAATTTTCCTCACCGACGGAGGACGTCACCGCATTCCACCCTGCTCTGCCGCCGCTGATGTGATCCAGTGTAGCGACCTGGCGCGCCAGATTATAAGGATGCAGCCAGCTGGTGCTGACCGTAGCGATCAAGCCAATCTGCGACGTCACCTGACTCAACGCCGCTAAGGCAATCAGCGGGTCCTGCGTGCCGGTGGTGCCCGCTAATCCAGCGGGATCGGCCTGCAGTAAATCGGCGGTGAACAGGCCGGTGATTTTCTCGCGTTCAGCGATTTTCGCCAGTTCAATGGCGCGCGCGATACCCACGCCCGGTTGGCTGTCATTGCCCGCGGAAATCACGCTGCTGGCACCGACTAAGGTTTTGAGTTTACGACGATACGTTTGCGACACCATATTCTCCTTTAAGGTTGGCGCGTGAAATCCGCTTTAACGGCTTGAAGGGCATCTGCATCAATCAGCAGACGTAAACCGGTGCGTGCTAGCACGCGGGCGCCAATCAGCAACGCCTGATAACCGCGATCCGAATTGGCGGCTTCACGGAAGGGCACGGTGTGAAAAATCAGGTCATCCGGACCAATTTTCAGCCACGGGTGCGCGGTGGGCACCGCATGGCTGATGTCCCCGGCATCGGTTGAGACTTTATTGCGCTGCGGCGAGAGATCGACCTGCTCGCCCGCTGCACGAAACTCCTCCAGCAACACCGCATCCAGTGCGGGGTTAAGCTTGAAATCACGCGGACCGATTTGATGATCAATCTCCACACGTGCACCGGTCGCCAGCGCCACACCCTCGGCAATCGCTCTTAATTTAGGCTCTAAGGATTCCACCAACTCGCGGCTATCAGCGCGAATGTAGTAGTGAGCCGAAGCGTATTCCGGGATCACGTTGGGTGCCTGACCGCCGTTGGTGATAATGCCGTGCACACGCACGCCGTCCGGCAACTGCTGGCGCAGTACGCTGATGCCGTTGTATAGCAGCACCAGCGCATCCAGCGCATTGATGCCTTCATGCGGGGCGCTGGCAGCGTGTGAGGGTTTGCCATAAAAATGGAAATAGAGATGATTGTTCGCCAGCGTCGATTCAGTAAGGCGTGTTTTACCGGATGGATGCACCATCAGCGCCACATCGACATCCTCGAGTAATCCCGCTTCGACAAAACGCTTCTTCACGTTGCCTTTTGGCCCGCCGGGACCGGCTAAACCGCCCTCTTCCGCTGGCGTTCCTAACACCACGACACGGCCGCCTGTTTGTTCCAGCACCTGAGACAGCGTGATGGCCGCCGCGACGCTGGTGGTGCCGATCAGGTTATGACCGCAGGCATGGCCAATGCCAATCAGCGCATCGTATTCCGCCAGGAACGCAATGGTCGGGCCCGGTTTACTGCTGGCTTTGACCGCGTAAAATGCGGTTTCATGTCCGGCGACGTTGCGCGTGACTTCAAATCCCTGCTCAGTGAGCAACTGCGTCAGTTGCGCACTGGCAAAGTATTCGTTATTACCGGTTTCAGGCTTAGCAAAAATCGATTTCGCAACCGCCACATATTGGGCGCTGTGCTGTTCGAGATGGTTTTCCAGCGTGAGCTGAAGGGTATTCAGCGGCATAACGAATTCTCCTGAATATTGGCAAGACATTGCCATCACTCTAAGCGGGTTAGCTGCTGATGTTTATCAAGAAATAGTGATAAGGATTGCGGGAAAAGGCACAACTGATTTAGGGCAAAAATGCGTAACAAATTGCCCCGCTACGGTTATTTTGCCGCGGGCGAGCTGAAGGCTACACCCTGCAAAGGCTTCACGTGCAGGACATTAACTACGGCTATGTTTGTAAAACCGCTAGCGGCGCAATTTATCGCGCGAAGTCTAGTGTCGTTTATCGATGTGCTGCACCAGTCGATCGCCAACCCACTGAATGCCACACACCAGCACAATCAACACCGCGATCACCGCGATCATTACTGAGGTTTCAAATCGTTGATAACCGTAGCGAATCGCCAGGTCGCCTAATCCGCCCGCACCAATCGCTCCCGCCATCGCCGATGCGCCGATTAATGCCACCAGCGTCACCACAAACCCCGAGAGAATGCCGGGCAGCGCTTCAGGAATCAGCACATCCCAGACGATACGTAGCTTACTGGCACCCATCGCGCGTACCGCATCAATCAAGCCGCGATCCACATCGCGCAGTGACACTTCAGCCACGCGAGCAAAATACGGCGTTGCGGTGATCGATAGCGGAACTATCGCCGCCCACGTCCCCAGTGACGTACCGACCAGAAAGCGGGTAAACGGAATCAGCGCCACCAGCAAAATGATGAAAGGGAGCGATCGGAAGCCGTTGATCACCAGCCCCAGCACCCGGTTAATGCCGAGATGTTCTGCAATACCGCCTGCACTGGTCATCACCAGAATCAATCCCAACGGCAAACCGGCCACCAGTGAAAACAGCCCGGAAATCAGCGTCATTAATACCGTTTCGCCCAACGCATTGAGCAATAAATCAATCATCACTGGCGACATAACCCACTAACTCCACTTGCGCCTGCTGCCCGCGCAGCCAGCTGAGAATCTGTTGCTCATCGGTCACGTTGGCGACCGGAAGCGCAATAAAGAAGCGCACCACGGCGTAGTGCTGAATATGGTCGATGCCGCCTTGCAGTAAGCGGAATTTACCCGGCAACGCTGCGGCAAAACGGCTCAGCAGATCGCCCTGCGCGTCCTCGCCAGCAAAGTGCACGCAGTAGATGGCTTCGCCCCGTCTCCTCTCGGTGACCCGTGCGGCAAATGCCTCCGGTAACTGCGGCAGTAAACCACGCAATAAAGTGCGCGTCAGCTCGGATTGCGGATGCGCAAACACCTCCCACACCGGGCCTTGCTCAATGATCTCACCCGCGTCAATCACCGCCACGCGGTGCCCCACCGACTTGATGACTTCCATTTCATGGGTGATCAGCAGAATAGTAATACCCAGTTTTTGGTTTAGCGATTTAAGCAGCGCGAGAATAGAACGGGTGGTTTCAGGATCCAGTGCTGAGGTCGCTTCATCACACAGCAGCAGTGCCGGGCTTGCCGCCAGTGCACGAGCAATGCCAACACGCTGTTTCTGACCGCCTGAGAGCGCCGCCGGATAGTGCTGTGCCTTATCCGCCAGCCCCACCAATTCCAGCAATTCCGCCACGCGTTGGGCACGTTGCACCTTATCCAGACCGGCAATTTTCAGCGGCAACGCGACATTCTGCGCCACGGTTTTCGCCGACAGCAGGTTGAAGTGCTGGAACACCATACCGACGCGGCTACGCACAGATTGCAGCTGTTTTTCCGACAGGCCGGTAATTTTCCGGCCTTCGATTTCAATGACGCCTTCGTCAGGTTGCTCCAGCCCGTTCAGACAGCGAATCAACGTCGATTTGCCCGCGCCACTGCGGCCAATCAGGCCGAGAATTTCACTTTTCTGCACCGTTAGTGAAACATCGCGCAGCGCCTGAGTTTGCCCAAAGCGGCGTGAAACGCCCTGCAAGCGGACCACGCTGCCGCTTTCGCGAGCAAAACGTTCACGGTCTTGCGCATTCTCTACCACGCCACGCGTTAACGCGCTAAACGGCGCTTCGACTCCTGTGAAAATCGTCATGCTAGATCCTTACCAGGCCGTTTCACCGATGCCTTTAGTGCTCGCCAGCAGCAAAGCGCCAGCGGTTAACAAGAGTGCCGTTTTGGCGGATGCCAGGCGTGTGTGCATAGTTACTTCCTCATCGTTATAATTGCAGCGGCCAAAATACACTGTCGTGATGAACAGATAGCCGCAGTATACGCAGAT
>NZ_CAJCKS010000082.1:0-21922 GCF_903970985.1 Pantoea sp. ME81
CGCATGGATATTTCGTTTTTGAATTCACCCATTTCAGCGAAGGTCTGCGAATGGCGTTGATCAACCAGCGGCCAATGCCCGGCCAGTTGAACACCACTTCCGTAATCATCGCCAGCGTCAGCATGGTAGAAAACTGCAAACCCAGACGCGGGATGACGGGCGGCAGCGCGTTGTGCAGCACATGGCGGCGAATCACGGTGAAGCGAGATAATCCGCGCGTGGCTGCCGCTTTCACATAGTTTTTATCCATGACATCGCTAGTGCTGCTGCGCAGTAAACGAATGACCTCGGTGGTTGGCGCGACCGCCAGGACCACCACCGGCAAAATCATATGAGTCAGGGCACTCATCAACATCTCATGGCGCCACGGTGAAGGACTCAGCCAGGCATCAATCAGTGCAAAGCCGGTCACGTTTTGTACCGGGTAGAGCAGATCAAAGCGCCCGGAAACCGGTAACCAGCCCAGTGTCAGGGAGAAGAACAGGGTGAACAGCAGTGCCAGCCAGAACACCGGCATCGAGAAACCGAGCAGTGCCAGTGCGCTGATGGCTTTATCCTGCCATTTTTTGCGCATCACACCCGCGCAAATTCCCAGCGGAATACCCACCAGCAGCGCCAGCATGAAGGCCAAAATGCAAAGCTCCAGCGTGGCGGGGAACACCTCGCGCAGTTGCAGGTCGATCAGCTGGCCGTTGGTGCTGGAAACACCGAAGTCAAATTGCAGCAGGCCTTTAAACCAGAACCACCAGGCATCGAACAGTGAGGCACCTTCCAGCGGCGCATTCGGCGTAAAGTAGCTAAGACTGAAACTCACCAGCGACAATAAAAACAGGGTGATCAGCAGCAACAGCAGGCGACGCAATATATAGATGATCATGCTTATTCCTCGCTGCTCTCATCACGGTAAACCCCGGCAAACGAGGCATTCCCGAACGGACTTAGCACCAGACCTTTAATATCATGGCGATATGCCTGTAAACGCAACGATGACGCCAGCGGCAATACCGGTAATTCCTGCGCCAGGATTTGCTGTGCCTGATCGTAGCTGTCGATGCGCGCCGAAAGTTGCTGCGACAACAGCGCCCGTTGCAATGATTCATCAAAGGCCGGTGAACACCAGTGCGCAAAGTTGGTCTGCGAGCGGATGGCTGCACAGCTCAACAGCGGCCGGAAGAAGCTATCCGGGTCGTTACTGTCTGTTGCCCAGCCGGTCAGCGTCAGATCATGATTCATCGCCATCAACTGCGCTTCCTGGAAACGGCCTTCCACCGGCGCGATGGTGACGCGCACGCCAACCTGAGCCAAATCGGCTTGCAGCAGTTCAGCGGTTTTCAGTGGGCTGGGGTTCCAGGATTGAGAGGTGGTAGGCACCACCAGTCGCAAGTGCAGATCTTCCAGCCCGAGCGCTTTCAGCGCTTCACGAGCTTTCGCCGGATTGTATTCGGTGACCCGCGCATCATTATCATACGCCCAGGAAGCACGCGGTAAAATGGAGGCGGCGGTTTCTGCAGTGCCGTAATAGATCGATTCCATCAGGCGTTCGTTATTGATCGCCAGTGCCAGCGCGTGACGCACTTCCGGGCGATCCAGTGGCGGTTTACGCGTATTGAACGCTAAATAGGCGATGTTCATGCCAGGACGCAGCGTCATGCGCAGTCGCGGGTCATCACGCAAAATGGAGAGCTGGCTGGCCGCCGGATACGCCAGCACATCGCATTCACCTGTGAGCAACTTCGAAAGACGTCCTGTTCCGCCTACGCCAAGATCGATCACCACTTGCTGCAGACGCGGCACACCTTTCCAGTACTGCGGATTACGCGCAAGGCGCAAATATTGCCCGGTGCGGTACTCGCTCAACTGGAACGGTCCGGTACCTACCGGTTCGCGATCCAGACGCTCCTGCTGTCCTTTTGCCGTCAGCTTGTCGGCGTATTCCTGTGACAGGATTGGCGCGTAATGCGTAGCGATGTGCCAGAGGAAAGAGGCGTCCGGACTGTTGAGACGGATTTCTACCGTGTCGTTGTCCAGTTTTTTAACACTTTGCACCGAGTCAGAGAACTGCAAACTATCGAAATAGGGATAGCTGCCACCGTTGACGTTATGCCACGGATGCTGGCGATTAAACATGCGCGCAAAGCTGAACACCACGTCATCGGCATTCATTTTTCGCGTGGGTTTAAACCAGTTGGTGTGCTGGAAAGAGACATCTTTGCGCAGATGAAAACGATAAGTGGCACCGTTGTCACGCACTTCCCAGCTCTGTGCCAGGTCAGGAATCAGGCGATAAGTGTAAGGGTCCACATCCAGCAGGCGGTCATAGAGCTGTGCCGCCAGCGTATCCACAACCAGGCCGCTGCTGACCATTTGTGGATTAAAGGTATTGACCGTGCCATTGACGCAATAAACAAAACCGCTATTACGGATGTTATTGGTTGGTGCGGCCAGCGCAGACGCACTCAATACGCTGAGACCGAGCAGCAGCGAGGAGAATAATTTTGGCATAGAACTCAACGATTCTGAGGCAATAGCGTGAGTGTATCGCAAACGTCACGCACTCCCCAAATTCATGATGGTTCTGCGTTGTTTTTCGCCAATCTGGCGAAGGGGTAATCACAATGTTAGTGTGGAAATGAGAAAAATTCTCAATTAGGGCTTTACAGATGATAATAAGAATGATTATTATTCTTCTGCGCTTCGACGGTGGCTCTACCGAAGAAGAGCACGACATTGCTCACATTGCTTCCAGTATTAAGTTGCCCGCCTAGTGCGGGCTTTTTTTTGTGTGTCGTTTTTCCCGTCATCTTTTGCTCTGCTGCTGCGTTGGCTGCGCGCACTAACCCCAGTCACATACTGATGTATGCTCCCGGGGATTAGCGCACTTGCCGCCTTGCATCAGCACAAAAGCTATAGGGAAAACCGACCCACACCTGAGCTGTCGTTGGAAATCTTTCGACCAGTTAAACGATGATGTGGGGACTTCTCCGCTAGCAGCAAAGCCACGATGTACGCCTTAATAATCACCAGGGTGCACTTTTTCATCTTATGTGGCTAAGGCTAATCCATATCACGTGCCGGATACCGTGCTTGTTCATAATTTATCGTAATTGTTGGTACGTCATCCGCAGTAATTCGGCGCCGCAGCGTTTGCAGCACGCGCTTTGTTGTTCAATCTTCATCCCGCGCCTGGATGCCGTGCTTTTTCATCATGGCGCGTAACTGATGGTAGGTGACCCGCAATAGCTCGGCGGCGCGGCGTTGGTTGTATTTTGCCTGTTGCAAGCTGGCTTCGACCAGGTCGCGCTCCTGCTGGTTTTGCCACTGGCGCAGATCGAGTGGCAGGGCGGGTAAGCCGCGGGTGTTGGGTTCGGAATGGGTTTCAGGCGCGGCGTTGCGCGGGGCGAACGGGTTGATAATGATGTTATCCAGTTCCTCTTCTGCACTGTGATGGCGATACACCGAGCGTTCCACCACATTCTTCAATTCACGTACATTACCGGGCCAACTGTGGGTGAGTAGCGTGAGCTGAGCGCGCTCGCTGAAGCCGGGAAACAGCGGCAGGCCGAGCTCGCGGCACATCTGGATAGCAAAATGCTCGGCCATCACCAGAATATCGCTGCGGCGTTCGCGTAATGGTGGGAGTTGCACCACATCAAAGGCGAGACGATCGAGTAGATCCGCGCGGAATTTTCCTGCCGCAGCCAGTGCGGGTAAATCTTCATTGGTGGCACACACCAGCCGCACATTGACCTGCAACGACTGATTGCCGCCAACACGCTCTAACTGGCCGTATTCGATGACACGTAGCAGCTTTTCCTGCACCAGCATCGGCGCGGTCGCCAGCTCATCGAGGAACAAGGTGCCGGCGTCAGCACGCTCAAAGCGGCCAAGATGACGTTTTTGCGCGCCGGTAAACGCCCCGGCTTCGTGGCCGAACAGTTCGGAATCGAGCAGGTTTTCATTCAGCGCCGCGCAGTTCAGCGACACAAAAGGCCCTTGCCAGCGATCGGAGAGATAGTGCAGGCGGCTGGCAATCAACTCTTTACCGGTTCCGCGTTCGCCAATGACCAGCACCGGTTTTTCCAGCGGCGCGAGACGGGAAACCTGCTCCAGCACCTCCAGAAAGTTATTCGATTCGCCCAACAGGTTATCGTTACCATTTGCCATGATGAATTTCGCCACTGGTTAATCAATTTCACTACATTAATGGATGCATGCGCGAATGTAAAATATGCAAATTGTGCAAAATCAATAAATTAAAAGTTGGCACGGCATTTGTATTAAGAAACCGTGCCCCGCACAACCACATGACAATCAGAGGAACATCATTATGGGTATTTTTTCTCGTTTCGCCGACATCGTGAACGCTAACATCAATTCCCTGCTGGAACGCGCCGAAGATCCGCAGAAACTGGTACGCCTGATGATTCAGGAAATGGAAGACACGCTGGTGGAAGTTCGCTCCACCTCAGCGCGCGCGCTGGCAGAAAAGAAACAGCTGCTGCGCCGTATCGAGCAGGCCGAAATTCAGCAGGCTGAATGGCAGGAAAAAGCCGAACTGGCCATCAGCAAAGAAAAAGAAGACTTAGCGCGTGCTGCGTTGATTGAAAAACAGAAACTAACCGATCTGATTGCAGCACTCAAACAAGAAGCCATTCAGGTTGAAGAAACACTGGATCGCATGAAAGGCGAGATCGGTGAGCTGGAGAAAAAACTCAGCGAAACCCGTGCACGCCAGCAGGCCCTGACGCTGCGTCATCAGGCGGCATCTTCTTCCCGCGATGTGCGCCGTCAGCTGGACAGCGGTAAGCTGGATGAAGCCATGGCGCGCTTCGAGTCTTTCGAACGTCGTATTGACCACATGGAAGCGGAAGCGGAGAGTCAGCGTTTTGGTAAGCCAAAAGGTCTCGACCAGGAGTTTGCCGAGCTGAAAGCTGACGACGAAATCAGCCAGCAACTGGCCGCGCTGAAAGCCAAAATGAACCGCAGCGAGTAAGGGACGTGGGGCTCGACGCTGAGCCCCACGACCAGAGTGTTAATGATTAAGGAGAGTCAATGAGCGCACTTTTTCTCGCCATACCCCTGACGATCTTCGTGCTCTTTGTGGCGCCGATCTGGTTATGGCTGCACTACAGCAACAAACGCAACGGTGGCGCGGAACTGTCATCAGGCGATATGCAGCGTCTGCAACAGCTGACGCAAGACGCGCGCCGCATGCGTGAACGTGTGGAAGCACTCGAAGCCATTCTGGATGCGGAGCATCCAAACTGGAGGCAACCATGATGAATGGCCGCAAATTGTGGCGCATCCCGCAGCAAGGCAAAGTGCGCGGCGTCTGTGCCGGTCTGGCGGAGTATCTGGATATTCCGGTGCGCCTGTTACGTGTGATTGTGGTGCTGTCGCTGTTTTTCGGGTTGTTCATGTTTACCGTGGTGGCGTACTTCATCCTGGGCTTTGTGCTGGATGAAAAGCCCGCAGATGCACCCGACCAGCATACGCCAACTGCACGTGATTTACTGGATGAGCTGGAAACATCGTTGAAAAGTGATGAGCGTAACGTGCGAGATATCGAACGCTACGTCACCTCCGAGACCTTCAGCGTGCGCAGCCGCTTCCGTCAAATCTGATTTTTTCCGCCGGGCCCACTGCGGGTCCGCTTCACCGCATATTCTTAAGGAGTGGAGATGTACAATTCTCGTATGACTGCTCTGCGCCGCCGCGCAACACCTGCGTTGAAGTCGGCGGGGAAATTCATCATCATCAGTGTAGTAACCTATGGGCCCGGCGGGTTAGCTGGCTGGGCAGTGAAATCGGTGGCGCGTCGCCCGTTGCGCCTGCTTCTGGCGGCCGCCCTGGAACCGTTGCTGAGTAAGGCATTCAAACGCCTGTCAGCACGTTTCGTCAGGGAGATGGATGAAAAGACTGCAAAATGAACTGGCGGCGTTGATGAATCGCGGTGTTGACCGCCACTTACGCCTTGCCGTAACGGGGCTGAGCCGCAGCGGCAAAACCGCCTTTATCACCTCGCTGGTGAACCAACTTCTCAATGTACACAGCGGCGCCCGTTTGCCGCTGTTTTCCGTTGTGCGTGAAGAGCGCCTGCTGGGCGTCAAACGTGTGCCGCAGCGTGAGCTGGGGACGCCGCGTTTTACCTATGACGAAGGGCTGGCGCAACTCTATGGTACGCCTCCCATCTGGCCAACGCCGACACGCGGTGTCAGTGAAATGCGTCTGGCGCTGCGCTATCGGCCAGAGCAATCGCTGCTGCGCCACTTCAAAGATACCGCCACGCTCTATCTGGAAATCGTCGATTACCCTGGTGAATGGCTGCTCGATCTGCCGATGCTGGCGCAGGATTATCTCAGCTGGTCGCGACAGATGATGGGGTTGCTGCAGGGCGATCGTCAGCAGTGGGCGGCACACTGGCACAGCTTGTCACAGGATCTCGATCCTTTTGCCGCAGCGGATGAAAATCGTCTGGCGGAGATTGCCACGGCCTGGACGGATTATCTGCATCAGTGCAAAACCGAGGGGTTGCACTTTATTCAGCCAGGCCGCTTTGTGCTGCCGGGCGATATGGCAGGTGCCCCGGCACTGCAGTTCTTCCCCTGGCCACAGGTGGATGAGATTCACGCCAGCAAGCTGTTACAGGCTCCCGCAGGCAGTAACTTTGCCGTGCTGCAGCAACGTTTCAACTATTACTGCCAGCATGTGGTTAAGGGCTTCTACAAAAATTATTTTCTGCGTTTTGACCGTCAGATCGTGCTGGTGGATTGTCTGCAACCGTTAAACAGCGGGCCGCAGGCGTTCAATGATATGCGGCTGGCGTTGACCCAATTGATGCAGAGCTTCCATTACGGGCAGCGCACGCTATTCCGTCGTCTGTTTTCCCCGGTCATCGACAAACTCTTGTTTGCCGCCACCAAAGCCGACCATATCACGGCCGATCAGCACGCCAATATGGTGTCGCTGTTACAACAGTTGGTTCAGGATGCCTGGCAAAACGCGGCGTTTGAAGGGATCAGCATGGATTGTCTTGGACTGGCGTCGGTGCAGGCCACCGAAAGTGGGCTGGTGGATCATCGTGGCGAAAAGCTGCCCGCGCTGCGCGGTCATCGTCTAAATGATGGTGAACCACTGACCTTCTATCCCGGCGAAGTGCCGCCACGTTTGCCCGGACATCAGTTCTGGCAGCAGCAAGGATTTCAGTTTGAACAGTTCCGGCCGCAGCAGTTGGATGTTGATCGGCCGCTGCCGCACATTCGCATGGATGCCGCGCTGGAATTTTTACTTGGAGATAAATTGCGATGAGCGACGAAACCCCATTAAAGCCGCGCATTGATTTTGCACGACCGCTTGAAGCGGAGGCGCAGCAACCACTACGTGCGGCGCAAACTTTTAGTGAGGAAAGCGAGAGCGCGTTTCTTGCCACTCAAGAGTCAGAGCCGCTGGCAGAGGGCGAAGGTGAAAAAGTGGTTGAGGCCGCGCTACGCCCCAAACGCAGTCTCTGGCGCAAGCTGGTAGGGGCCGGCCTGGGGATTTTTGGCATCAGCGTGGTCGCACAGGGCGCTCAGTGGATGCACGATGCCTGGATCACGCGTGATTGGTTTTCACTCGGCACCGGCGTGGCTGGAAGCCTGATTGTGATTGCCGGAGCCGGGGCATTAATTGGCGAGTGGCGTCGTCTTTATCGACTGCGCCAGCGAGCCGAAGAGCGGGATATCGGGCGGGAATTACTGCACAGCCACGGTATCGGTAAAGGCCGCGCTTTTTGCGAAAAGCTGGCCCAGCAGGCGCAGCTCGATCAGGCGCATCCGGCTTTGCAGCGCTGGCACGCGGCGCTGCATGAAACCCATAACGATCGTGAAATTGTGATGCTTTACGCGCAACTGGTGCAACCGGTGCTGGATCGTCAGGCGCATCGCGAGATCAGCCGCCACGCTGCGGAATCGACACTGATGATTGCGGTGAGTCCACTGGCGCTGGTGGACATGGCGTTTATTGCCTGGCGCAACCTGCGGCTGGTCAATCGCATTGCGGCTATTTATGGTATCGAGTTGGGGTATTTCAGCCGTATCCGCCTTTTTCGTTTAGTGTTGCTGAATATGGCCTTTGCCGGTGCTTCCGAGCTGGTGCGTGAAGTGGGGATGGATTGGATGTCGCAGGACATCGCGGCCCGTCTCTCGGCACGCGCTGCTCAGGGTATCGGTGCTGGTTTGCTAACCGCGAGATTAGGCATCAAAGCTATGGAATTATGCCGTCCGCTGCCCTGGCTGGAAGATGATAAGCCGCGTCTCGGAGATTTCCGTCGGGAACTATTGGTTCAGCTAAAAGAATCCCTGTCTAAGAGTGGGGGTAAAGCAGGGCAGACTGCTAAATAATTCCCTGTTGCTCACCTTTCACGCTGTCAATCAGGTGGAAGGTGAAATTATCTTTGTTAAATGTGATATTTGGCGGGATTATTGTGGGTCATTCCGCTACACTTCTTCACGTCACCTGCCTTAAACTGTCAACTTTTCATGACAGGCCTCTTCTGAGGCGCTGCAAGTTAGCGTATTATCTCTAAAATCAAAACCTGACTAAGGCTCATCGCAATGCGTTTGGAAGTTTTCTGCCAGGACCGCATCGGTCTGGCGCGCGAGCTACTCGACCTGCTGGTTGCGCGCAACATCGACTTGCGCGGTATTGAAATTGCGCCACTCGGTCGCATCTATCTCAACTTTTCTGCCCTTGAATTCGAACCCTTCAGTACGCTGATGGCGGAAATCCGTCGTACACCTGGCGTAACAGATGTGCGCACCGTTAGCTACATGCCCTCTGAGCGTGAACATCGCGCGTTAAGTGCATTACTCATTGCTATGCCGGAGCCGGTGTTCTCTATCGACCTTAAATGCAAGGTGGAACTCGCCAACCCGGCAGCGCAAAACCTGTTTAATCTCGATGAACAGAAGCTGCGTAATCAGAACGCCGCGGCTCTGATCACCGGTTTCAATTTCCAGCGCTGGATCGAGAATGAGCGTGTGGAAGCCCAGGCACATCACGTTGTTATTCAGGGCCGTGATTTCCTGATGGAAGCCCGACCAATTTATCTGGCGGAAGAAGAGGGGCAGAGCGATCAGCCCGTCGGCGCGATGATCACGCTGAAATCCACCGCCCGCATGGGCCGTCAGCTGCAAAATCTCACCGTGACGGATGAGTCGGAATTTGACCACATCGTGGCGGTGACGCCGAAAATGCGTCAGGTGATCGATCAGGCACGTAAACTGGCGATGCACGACGCGCCACTGCTGATTGTCGGCGATACCGGCACCGGCAAAGATATGCTGGCACGCGCCTGCCATCTGCGCAGCGCACGCGGTAAAAAACCTTTTCTGGCGCTTAACTGTGCGTCTCTGCCGGATGATGTGGCTGAGAGCGAGCTGTTTGGTCACGCGGCGGGCGCGTATCCGAACGCGCTGGAAGGCAAGAAAGGTTTCTTTGAACAGGCCAATGGCGGCTCGGTGCTGCTGGATGAGATTGGTGAAATGTCACCGCGCATGCAGACAAAACTGCTGCGCTTCCTCAACGATGGCACTTTCCGTCGCGTGGGTGAAGAACATGAAGTGCATGTGGATGTGCGCGTCATTTGTGCCACGCAGAAGAACCTGATTGAGCTGGTGCAGCGTGGCGAGTTCCGTGAAGACCTGTTTTACCGCCTTAATGTACTGACGCTCAACTTGCCACCGTTGCGTGAGCGTCCGTTGGATATCCTGCCGCTAACCGAGATGTTTGTGGCGCGCTTTGCCGATGAGCAGGGGCTGCCGCGTCCGCGTTTGTCACCGCAGTTGGCACCGTTCCTGACACGCTATAACTGGCCGGGTAATGTGCGGCAGTTGAAAAATGCGCTGTATCGCGCACTGACGCAGCTGGAAGGCTACGAGTTACGTCCTCAGGACATCATTCTGCCTGAGCAGGCGTTAGATGTGACGCTGGGCGAAGAAGCGATGGAAGGTTCGCTGGATGAGATCACCAGCCGTTTCGAACGTTCGGTGCTGACGCGGCTCTACTTGTCTTACCCAAGCACGCGCAAACTGGCAAAACGTCTGGGTGTGTCGCATACCGCGATTGCCAATAAACTGCGTGAATATGGGTTGGGGCAGAAGCGCGGCGAGAGCGAGTAATTTTTCAGCGCTTATCTCACTGCCATAAAAAAGGGCGCACTTTATAAAGTGCGCCCTTATCACATCATATTAATGCTTACTTCAGTGCAGCCAGTGCCGCATCATAGTTGGGCTCTTCGGTGATTTCGTTCACCAATTCGCTGTAAATCACTTTGTCGTTTTCATCCAGTACCACTACTGCACGGGCAGTCAGGCCTTTCAGTGGGCCATCAGCAATCGCCACACCGTAATCTTCTTTGAACTCCGCACCGCGCAGCGCAGACAGGGTCACCACGTTGCTCACGTTTTCTGCACCGCAGAAACGAGACTGGGCAAACGGCAGATCGGCAGAGATGCACAGCACTACAGTGTTGCTGGATTCGCCAGAACGCTCGTTGAACTTGCGCACTGATGCCGCGCACACGCCGGTATCAATACTTGGGAAAATGTTCAGAACTTTGCGTTTACCTGCATACTGAGAAAGGGAGACGTCACTCAGGTCCTTTGCGACCAGAGAGAAAGCTTTTGCCTGTTCGCCAGCCTGCGGGAAGTGACCTGCAACCGGGACCGGATTGCCCTGAAAGTGAACATTCTGAGACATACGATTTCCTTTTAGCGATGAAAAAGTCTGGCATTAAGCCTGCCAGAGCAGATATAGCGTTTGTTTATGACATAATTTTGAAGGGTTTACGAGCGCATTTCGTCGCGATAGCAGAAGCACATCGCAATTAAGCCACGGATTTAAGGAGAATTAATGAGAACAGTGAAGAGTTATCCAGAGGCCTGGCCGTTACATTCGCCGTTTGTTATTTCACGCGGCAGCAGGACGGAAGCGCATGTTGTGGTGGTCGAGATTGAACAGGACGGCCTGAAAGGGGTAGGTGAAGCGACTCCTTACGCACGCTATGGCGAAAGTGAAGACTCGGTGCTGCAACAAATTGCCACGCAGTTGCCTGCGATACAAAATGGTATGACGCGAGCGGAGTTGCAACAGGCATTAGCGGCCGGTGCCGCGCGGAATGCGCTTGATTGTGCCTTATGGGATCTGGAACGCCAGCAACAGAATAAAAGTTTGCAGGCGCTGTGCGGTGTTGAGTTGGCAGAGGAAATCATTACTGCGCATACGGTGAGTATCGATACACCGGAAGCGATGGCCAGCAGCGCGTTAGCGTTGTGGCAACATGGTGCGCGTTTGCTGAAGATCAAACTCGATCATCATTTGATCAGTGAACGTCTGGTGGCGATTCGCAGTGCCGTACCGGAAGCGACGTTAATTGTGGATGCCAATGAGTCCTGGCAGGCAGAGGGACTGGCGGCACGCTGTCAGCTACTGGCAGATTTAAACATTGCGATGCTCGAACAACCGCTTCCGGCAGCCGAAGATGCCGCACTGGCGAACTTTGTCCACCCACTTCCTATCTGTGCGGATGAGAGTTGTCACACCCGGGAGAATCTGGCGCAGTTGAAAGGGCGCTATGAGATGGTGAACATCAAGCTGGATAAAACCGGTGGATTGACGGAAGCCCTGGCGCTGGCAAATGAGGCGCGTCAGCAAGGGTTTGCAGTGATGCTCGGCTGTATGCTGTGTACTTCAAGGGCAATCCGCGCGGCGTTACCGCTGACACCGATTGCAAAATTCGCCGATCTTGACGGCCCAACCTGGCTGGCTGCCGATGTTGAGCCGTCGCTGCATTTTTCACACGGCGTGCTTAAGCCTGCGGCTGCCAGCGCAGCAGGTTAATCATCGCATCAAGGTACACTTCAGTCGCTTCATCCACTGAAATGGGCGGCATCTCGGCGGTTATGCACAACAAGCCGAGATCGTCGCACCAGCTGCCAAATGATCCCGGCGTGGCATAGCCCACGCTGCTCACCACCGGTAATTGCGTTTGTTCTGCCAGCCACTGCGCGAGGTGGCTGTGGTGTGGATCGTCAATGCAAGCCAGAGGCTCATGCCAGGACACCACCCAGCGCGGCTTGATTTGGTGGATCAGCTGACACAGTGCGCGCGTTTCCGGCTCGGAAGCGGGGCTGCTGCCCGTTGACAGCACCACATCACGTTCGTCCGCTGCGCTGTTCCAGCGATACACCGTGTCGCCATTTTGCCAGTTGGCGGCCGGGAAATTGCGGTTGAGATCGACACCGTTGGCATTGGCACGCAGGCCCAATTGGCATCCATCCGGATTCACCGCCAGCACCACATGATGGCGGCGCAGTGGCTCCGGCAGCGTGCGCATCGCACCGGATAAGGTCGCGACGGCGGCATTTTCATCACCGTGCGTGCCGGCAATGATCAACCCACTGTCGGCATCGGCCGCCGGGGCCGGGAACCACAGCAGCGGTGCGCCGAGCACCGATTGCCCATAATGTTGCCAGACCGCGTCGAGTTTGCCGCGCAGCGGGCGGGGATGATGTGACGACATGACATTCCTCTCTGAAATCGTGCAATGAGCGCATGGATAGCAAGGCGCTTCAGGATTAAAAAATGTGACCGACAATTCAGCCTCAACATAACGGTAAACAGCAGACAGGGAAATAGCTATATATCAATCAGCAATTTGCGATAGAGTCACTAAATACGCTGGCGACGCAGACCTCTTCGCAGTCGCCATTTTTTTGGGTAAAGGAGTGGTGATGACATTAACTTTCCGCAAGACGCTGGCCGCCGTAATGATTGCTGGTGTTTTCTCACCGGTGTTTGCTGCTAATGTGCCAACGGGCGCACAGTTAGCGCCGACTCAGGAAATTGTTCGCCATATCAAAGACGAACCCGCTTCTCTGGATCCCATGAAAGCCGTGGGTCTGCCAGAAATTCAGGTGATGCGCGATTTGTTCGAAGGGCTGACCAATCAGGACGCACACGGCAAAATCGTGCCGGGCGTGGCTGAAAGCTGGCACAGCAATGACAACAAAACCTGGATTTTCACGCTGCGCAAAGATGCGCGCTGGTCAAATGGCGAACCGGTGACAGCGCAGGACTTCGTTTATAGCTGGCAGCGCCTGGTGGAGCCGAAAAACAGTTCTCCCTTTGCGTGGTTTGCCGCGCTGAGCGGTATCGAAAACGCGGATGCCATCACTAAAGGGCAAATGAGCGCTGATAAGTTGGGTGTCACAGCCACCGATGCCACTCATTTGAAGGTGACATTGTCACGCCCGGTGCCGTGGTTCCCGAGCATGGTGGCGAATGCCGCGATGTATCCGGTATCGCAGAAGGTGATTGAGCAAAATCCTGATAGCTGGACGTCGCCTGGTAAACTGGTGGGCAACGGCGCCTATCAATTGCAGGATCGCGTGGTGAACGAAAAAATTGTGTTGGTGCGCAATCAACACTACTGGGACAACAGCCATTCCGTACTCACCAAAGTGACCTTTATCCCCATCAATGAAGAGTCCAGTGCCACCAAACGTTACCGCGCGGGCGATATCGATATCACCGAATCTTTCCCGAAAAATATGTATGCGCTGCTGAAAAAAGAACTGCCGGGCCAGGTGTATACGCCGGATCAGTTGGGCACCTATTACTACGCCTTTAACACCGAAAAGGGACCGACCGCCGATGTGCGCGTGCGTAAAGCGCTGTCATGGAGTATCGATCGCCGCATTATCGCCGAGAAAGTGTTGGGTACCGGGGAGAAACCGGCCTGGCACTTTACACCGGATGTCACGGCAGGATTTACACCGCAGCAAAGTTATCTGCAACAGCACAGCCAGCAGGAGTTGAATGCCCAGGCAAAAGCGCTGCTGACGTCAGCGGGTTACGGTCCTGGCAAACCGCTGCATTTGACGCTGCTGTATAACACCTCGGAAAGCCATCAGAAGATCGCCATCGCCGTGGCGTCGATGTGGAAAAAGAACCTTGGAGTGGACGTTACGCTGCAAAACCAGGAGTGGAAAACCTACATCGACAGCCGCAACAGCGGTAACTTTGACGTGATCCGTGCGTCATGGGTCGGGGATTACAATGAACCTTCCACTTTCCTGAGTTTGTTGACCTCAACACACACCGGCAATATCGCCCGTTTCCACAGCGCGGATTATGATGCGGTGCTGACCAAAGCGAGCATGGAAACCAGCGTGGCTGCGCGCAACACCGACTATAACAAAGCGGAGCAGATCATTGCCGATCAGGCGCCGATCGCCCCGATCTACCAATATACCAACGGGCGACTAATCAAACCGTGGGTCAAAGGTTATCCTATCACCAATCCCGAAGATGTCGCTTATAGTCGCGAACTGTGGATCGAAAAGCACTGATATAACAACGCTAATCAGCAGAGTGGTGTGATTGTGTGCGTCTCCATAACCGGAGCAACGGATTAAGGAGACGCATCCAATGACGATGTTGCCGCTCTCGCTTTCTGCCGATGCTCACCTTTATCTTGTCATCTTTGCTCACAGCCTGATGATTGCAACTCGTCTGCGCCACGCTAGACTGTATCGTATTGATTTTGAAAGTGAGGCGAGTCAGTGAACGTCATTGAAGGAAAAGCGTTAAAAGTTTCGGATGCCATTATCTCCTGCCAACTCGACGGCAAAGGCGGGGTTATCCCGATTGAAGATAAAGATGTCATCAACTGTGAGCGTCCGTGCTGGCTGCATCTGAACTACACCCAACGGCAAAGTGCCGAGTGGCTGCAAAATACCCCGCTGATCCCCGATTCCGTGCGTGATGCGTTAGCGGGCGACAGCATGCGCCCACGCGTCGCGCGCCTGGGCGACGGTTTTATGATTGTGCTGCGCAGCGTCAATCACAACGCCGATTCACGACCGGATCAACTCGTCGCCATGCGCGTGTTTATCAACGACAAAGTGATCGTCTCCACGCGTCGCCGCAAAGTGTATGCCATTGACGAAGTGCTGGCTGATTTGCAAAACGGTAACGGCCCGGTGGATGGCGGTAGCTGGCTGGTGGATGTTTGCGATGCGCTCACCGATCACGCCAGCGAATTTATCGAAGAGATGCACGACAAAATTATCGAGCTGGAAGATGCGTTGATGGATCAGCAGGTTCCGGCACGCGGCGAGTTAGCGCTGCTGCGTAAGCAACTGATCGTGATGCGTCGTTATATGGCGCCACAGCGTGATGTATATGCCCGTCTGGCGAGTGAAAAACTGCCGTGGATGAATGATGACGACCGTCGTCGTATGCAGGACGTGGCCGATCGTCTGGGACGCGGACTGGATGACCTCAATGCAGGCGTAGCGCGTACCGGGATTTTGGCCGATGAAATCGCGTCTTTACTGGCAGAGTCGATGAACCGCCGCACCTATACCATGTCGCTGATGGCGATGATTTTCCTGCCCGCGACCTTCCTGACCGGTTTATTTGGCGTCAACCTTGGCGGTATTCCGGGTGGTAGTTGGCCGCTGGGCTTTACCGCGTTTTGCGTACTACTGCTGGTGATGGTGGTGGGCGTGGCGATATGGCTCAAACGACGCAACTGGTTGTAATGTAAGGCTCAGGTTATAAGCGTTAACCCGCTGTTAAATAAGGTGCTGTAAGCAAAAAAGCGGGAAAAACCTGATCGATATCAATAAGTGGATCGCCTAACAGGGGCAAACTCTCTCTCGCAGGTGAATGCAACGTCAAGCGATGGGCGTTGCGCTCCATATTGTCTTACTTCCTTTTTTAGAATTACTGCATAGCACATTTGATTCGTACAACGCCGGCTAATCCGCCGGCTTTTTTTTGCCCGCTTGGCTTGGCTGTGTTTCCTTTCCTATGCTTAAAGAACATTCAGCGATAAGGAGCAGGGCATGCAAGAACTCATTGCCAGCGATCCCATTCCAACCGATCCGCCACCGATTCCAGAACCGATTCCTCATCCGCAGCCCATTCCGGAACCCGATCCTCCCTACGATCCCGAGTTTCCACCGATCATCGATCCGCCACCTCACCGGTAATAAAAAAGGCGCAGAGCCGAAGCGCTGCGCCTTAATTAGAATCGTCCGCGAATTACTTAATTTCTAACACATCCAGTCGCGCGCTCATTTCCGGCGCGTCTTCTTCGTCCGGCTGCCAGCCCGCAGGTTTCACCGGCAATGTTTCGCGATCAAAGCCAATATCGCCGCCGTCGACCACTTCATCGCCGTGCTGAATGCCTTTAAAGTCGAACAAATTAATGTCCGCCATGTGCGAAGGCACAATGTTCTGCATCGCACTGAACATGGTTTCGATACGGCCAGGATAGCGTTTATCCCAGTCACGCAGCATATCCGCGACGACCTGACGCTGCAGGTTCGGCTGTGAACCGCACAGATTGCACGGAATAATCGGATACTGGCGCGCTTCAGCGAAGCGGATGATGTCTTTTTCGCGGCAATAGGCCAGCGGACGAATGACGATATGTTTGCCATCGTCACTCATCAGCTTTGGTGGCATACCTTTCATTTTGCCGCCGTAGAACATGTTCAGGAACAGGGTCTGCAGGATATCGTCGCGATGATGGCCCAGCGCAATCTTAGTACAGCCCAGTTCAGTGGCGGTGCGGTAAAGGATCCCGCGACGCAGACGTGAACAGAGCGAACAGGTGGTCTTGCCTTCCGGAATCTTCTCTTTAACGATCGAGTAAGTATCTTCGTCAACGATTTTATACTCGACACCCTGTTCTTCCAGATACGCGGGCAGAATATGCGCCGGAAATCCTGGCTGTTTTTGGTCGAGGTTGACCGCCACCAGTGAGAAGTTCACCGGCGCGCTCTTCTGCAAACTGCGCAAAATTTCCAGCATGGTGTAGCTGTCTTTACCGCCAGACAGGCAGACCATGATGCGATCGCCTTCTTCAATCATGTTGAAATCAGCAATGGCCTCGCCCACGTTACGACGCAGACGCTTCTGAAGCTTGTTCAGGTTATATTGTTCTTTCTTCGTTACTTCTTGATTTTCTGACATTATTTTCACGCTTGAGAATGAACGCAAGGGTCGTTGGCGGCTGAATAAAGCTTCAGCGGCAATAAACCCTTATGACATGAGTGCGTATGGTACGGATTGCGCAGGCGAATGCCAGTCTGATGTGATCTCTTTTCACGGATTCCTGCGATAAAACCGCACACTTTGCCAGAACAATCTGCCCATTTATTGATCTGGGTAAAGATTGTGCACATCGCTGCCTGACAGGATGGATGAAGTGTTTTTTTAGTTTCTAAAGGTGAGGAGAGGCAGATGCAAACGTACGACATGGTTTTTGAAGAAGCGTGCCGGCTAGTCGGGCAATGTTATCTCGAGCTGGCACAGCGTGGATCAGCAACAGAAAAAGAGGTGGTAGCGACAGAATTGCGTAATCTGCAACTGCGCTATCGGGAGTTAACCGGCTCGCCCAATCGCGCGGTTGAGATGGCAATTATTCAGCTTCAACCCTGTTAAATCATTAAGCCCGGCCAGCGCGCCGGGCTTAGTTCATTTAGTCACTTTTCTCTGCTTTACCGGCCATTTCCGCCAGTCTTTGATAGCGTTGATTGGCGGCTTCGGTTGCATCCTGCCAGATCTGCGCGGCGGCTTCCGGTTCACGGGTTTGCAACTGGCGGAAACGCTGCTCGTTCATCAATGCCTCTTCCAGCACCGAGGTGGGCGGGCGAGAATCCAGCGCCAGTGCCGCTTTACCTTGTTCTGCACGTCGAGGGTCATAACGATACAGCGGCCAGAATCCGCTGGTGGTCAACAATCGCATCTGCTCATGGCTGTAGGCGAGGTCGTAACCGTGCTCTTCACACGGACTGTAGGCGATGATCAGCGATGGGCCGGGCCAGGCTTCCGCTTCCTGAATCGCTTTCACCGTCTGATTCAACTGCGCGCCCAGCGAAATTTGGGCCACATACACATGCCCATACAGCATGGTGGCAACGCCTAAATCCTTACGTGCTTTACGCTTGCCTTGTTCGCCAAACTTGGTGACTGCGCCGAGCGGCGTGGCTTTGGAGGCTTGTCCGCCGGTATTGGAATAGCACTGGGTGTCGAGAACCAGCACGTTGACGTTTTCGCTCAGGCTCATCACATGATCAAGACCGCCATAGCCGATGTCATAGGCCCATCCATCGCCTCCAATCAGCCAGACAGATTTCTCCACCAGCGCATCGGCGATAACCCGCAATTCGCCTGCGTGCGCTGATGATGAAGCCGCCAGCTGCTGACGCAGTTCAACGATTTGCTCGCGACGAACAGAGGGCAGGACATTTTCCTCTTTCAATGCTGCCACTAAAGCGTCAGGCAACTGTGGCGCACACTGATCTAACAGACGTAGCGCACGCTGTTTCTGCTGATCAACGCTCAGGCGGAAACCGAGCCCGAATTCAGCATTATCTTCAAACAGGGAATTGGCCCATGCCGGTCCGCGTCCTTCAGCGTTAGTGGTGTAAGGGGTGGAGGGGAGATTACCGCCATATATGGATGAGCAACCGGTGGCGTTGGCAATCAACAGGCGATCGCCATACAGCTGCGTCAGCAACTTGATATAGGGCGTCTCCCCACAGCCGGAACAGGCGCCTGAATACTCAAACAGCGGGGTGATCAGTTGTGAGGTGCGAATATCAATGCGTTCCAGCTGTTCCGCCGTGATTTCCGGCAGCGCAAGAAACGCATCGTAATTCACCTTTTCAGTTTCAACATGCTCAAGACGGGATTGCATGTTGATGGCTTTAATCTCCGGGTGCTGGCGATCGCTGGCCGGGCACACTTCGACACACAGATTACAGCCGGTACAATCCTCAGGCGCTACCTGCAACACGTATTTCTGGCCGCGCATATCGCGTGATTTGACGTCGAGAGAAGCAAGTGAATCGGGTGCGGAGTCCATGGCTGCAGGCGCAACAACTTTAGCGCGAATCGCCGCGTGCGGGCAGGCTGCTACGCAGTGATTACACTGCGTACACAGGTCGGGTTGCCAGATGGGGATCGCTTCGGCGATGTTGCGTTTTTCCCACTGGGTGGTGCCAACGGGCCAGGTGCCGTCTGGCGGCAGTGCGGACACCGGCAATTTGTCGCCTAATCCTGCCAGCATGGCGGCGGTGACGGTTTTGACAAAATCCGGTGCGCTATCGGATACCACCGGCGGGCGGTGTGGACTGTGCTGATCAACCGTCTGCAGCGGCACCGCTTCCAGCGCCTGTTGAGCCATCGCCAGCGCCTGCCAGTTACGTTGCACCAGCTCCTCGCCTTTACTGCTGTAACTGCGTGCAATGGCGTTTTGCAGTTCGGTTAATGCACTGTCGCCGGGCAAAATCTGCGTCAACTGGAAGAACGCCATTTGCATCACGGTATTAATGCGCGCACCGAGCTGGCATTCACGCGCAATACGCGCCGCATTGATGACATAAAACCGCGCCTGCTTGTCATTAAGCTGGCTCTGCACTTCCTGCGGCAGGCGTGACCAGACTTCATCAGCGGCATAAGGCGTATTCAGCAGAAAAATGCCGCCCGGTTTCAACTGATCAAGCATCGAATATTTATCGATGAACTGCAGCTGATGGCAGCCAATAAAATCAGCCTGTTGCACCAGATACGCCGACTGGATGGGATGTTCACTGACGCGCAGATGCGAAACGGTCAGGCCGCCCGCTTTTTTCGAGTCATAAACGAAATAGCCTTGCACGTGCCACGGCGTGGCATTGCCGATGATCTTCAGATTATTTTTGCTGGCGCTCACGCTGCCGTCACTGCCAAGGCCGTAAAACAGCGCTTCCAGTCGCGCCCGGTTCGGCACGATGTTGGCCTCCATCGGCAGCGATAAGTGCGTGACATCATCATAAATACCCACGGTGAAACGCGCAGGCGGTTGTTCACGCTGCAGCGCACGGAACACAGCGAGCACGGCATCAGGGGCAAACTCTTTCGATGACAGACCGTAGCGTCCGCCGATCACTTTCGGCAGCGTCGGGCGTTCACCCCGGCTAAAGGCTTCAGCCAGTGCGGTCATCACATCCAGGAACAGCGGTTCACCCAGTGCGCCGGGCTCTTTAGTGCGATCCAGCACCGCCACGCGCTGAACCGAAGCGGGCAGCGTTTTGATCAGATGCGCCGCTGAAAACGGACGATAGAGGCGGACTTTCACCAATCCGACCTTTTCGCCGCGCTGCAACAGAACATCAATCGCTTCTTCGGCGGTGCCGCAGCCCGAACCCATCATTACTATCACGCGCTCAGCCTGCGGATGACCATAAAACTCAAACGGCTGATACTGGCGGCCGGTGTTAGCGGCAAACGCGTCCATGGCGGCTTCAACATGGCCGGTACAGGCGTCGTACCAGCGGTTAGTGGCTTCGCGTGACTGGAAATAGGTATCAGGATTGGCGGAGGTGCCGCGAATGGTTGGACGATCCGGCGTCAGTGCGCGTGCACGATGTTCTGCGATCGCTTGTGCTGGCATCAGTGCTTGCAGGGTTTCATCACTGATGGGGACGATCTTGTTGATCTCATGTGAGGTGCGGAAACCGTCGAAGAAGTGGATAAAGGGCACACGGCTATTCAGTGAAGCCATCTGAGAAATCAACGCGAAATCCTGTGCTTCCTGCACGCTGGAAGCACACAGTTGTGCGCAACCGGTCTGGCGCACCGCCATCACATCAGAGTGATCGCCAAATATCGACAGCGCATGCGTGGCAACAGTTCGCGCAGCAACATGCAGGACAAACGGCGTCAGCTGCCCGGCGAGTTTATACAGCGTCGGGATCATCAGCAGCAGGCCCTGCGATGACGTGAACGTGGTGGAAAGGGCGCCGGTTTGTAACGCACCGTGCACGGTAGCAATCGCGCCGCCTTCTGACTGCATCTCCACCACGCGAGGGATATCACCCCAGATATTGCGACGACCTTCGCCAGACCAACTGTCGGCCAGTTCCGCCATGGTGGAACTGGGCGTGATGGGATAAATGGCGATCACTTCACTGGTGCGGAAAGCGACCGAAGCCACCGCACCGTTGCCGTCGACGGTAATCATAAATCGTCCTTTGCTACGCTGAGAAACCCGAAACTTTACGGGGGTAATGATTCAGTTTAGCAAAGCAATTTGGTCGGACTTTTTCATCTGTGTGGTGGCGACAGGTGAGCGCACTGCCATCTAAGGTTGTTGATTTTTACATCATTTCTAATGACTGAACACCTTTGATTTCCATCACTTTATCGTAGATGGTGTGAATAGCTGCACTGCGTGACAATGTCACCTCAACGCTGAGTTCACACAGGCCATTCTCCTCATCCCGATTTACCACAGCAATGTGACCGTAACGGATATTCTCGCGTTGCAGCACCAGCAACACCAGCGGCACGCTTTTGGGTTTAAGGTGCACCATTAGCGTGTGATGGCGGCCAATCAGCCAATGACTGATGCGACGGAAAGTTTCTAACACCACCAGCGCTAGCACCGTGCCATAAATACCGATTTCATACATGCCGCTACCAATCACCAGGCCAATCGCGGCGGTGACCCACAAACCTGCGGCGGTGGTTAAACCCTTGACCACTTGTTTTTGGATGATGATGGTACCGGCGCCGAGGAAGCCCATCCCACTCACCACCTGTGCGGCAATTCGGCTGGGATCCAGCGCCACGTGATCACTATCAAGCATGTCCGCGAAGCCATACTTAGACACCAGCATAAACATGGCACTGCCAATACCCACCAAAATGTGGGTGCGTAATCCGGCCTCTTTGGCGCGCATCTGACGCTCGAGGCCAATCAATCCACCCAAAATGCCGGCGAGCGCAATACGGATCAACATGTCTGTTAGCATGATTCCTCCTTATGCATTGATAAATAGGATTGTTTCGGTGAAAAAAGGCTGATCAGGTCCAATCA